>NZ_JBHVEG010000004.1:0-83541 GCF_042802395.1 Promicromonospora sp. NPDC057488 | reverse complement strand
GTCACGCAGACGGTGCGACCCCGGCGTCGTGCTGTCCGGGCTCAGTACTCGCGGTCGTCCTGGACCGAGGTCACCCGGGTCCCGTCGGTGCCGGCCGACCAGTCCTTGTTGTCGGACGTCACGCGCGTGCCGTCCGTGCCGTGGTCAACCGGGACCGACGTCACGCGCGTGCCGTCCGTGCCGAAGTCCCGGTCGGCGGCCGTGGCGGTGGCCGCACCGAGCACGCCGGCGGCAGTCGTGAGCAGGGCCGCGGCACCAGCGGCGGCGACCCGTACGAACTTCTTCATCGTGAACCTCCTTCGTGACCGGAGGGCTCGTCCCTCCGGTCCGGTCCACGCTGCGTCACCCGCGGACAAGGCTCAACGAACTTTGGGTGACGCCGAAAGTCCCGCCGCCGGCCCGACCCGGGCGTCGTCAGTCCCGGCTCAGCAGCTCCCGCGCCTCGCCCAGCACCTCGGCGAGACCCACCAGGTCCGGGTCGTCCTCGGTCGGCTGGATCGCCACGGTGTCCGCGCCGGCCGCGCCGAACCGGCGCACGCCCTCCGCCAGCGCCAGGGCGTCGCCCCACACGGCGTAGCCCGCCAGCCGCTCGTCGTCGGCCACGTCCTGGCCCCAGGAGGTGAGCTCGGCGCGCAGCCGGGCGGCGGCGTCCGGCCCGGTGCCGCCGCACACGAACTGGATCACCGGGAACGCCTCGCCGTTCCGCCCGGCGGCGGCCCGGCCCTCGGCGACCCGCTCCAGCGCGGCCGGCAGCCCGGTCAGGCCGACGGAGCCCTCCAGCACCACGCCGTCACCCACCTCGCCCGCGAGCCGCAGGGACTTGGGTCCGGTCGCCGCGACCGGCACCCCCACGGGCCGGGCGGGCGGCCAGTCCAGCTTCACGTCGTCGAGGGTCACGTACCGGCCCGACGTCGTCACGCGCTCCCCGGCCAGCAGCGCGCGCAGCGTCGTCGCGTACTCCCGCATGAGCGTCAGGGGCGACGCCGCGCGGGCGCCCACCTGCCCCATCCAGGACTGCACGCCGTGCCCGATCCCCGGGACGAGCCGGCCCGGGAACATCCCGTCGACCGTCGCCACCTCCATCGCGGTGAGCGCGACGTTCCGCAGCGGCGTCGGCATCACGCCGATCCCCACGCGGACCCGCTCGGTGGCGGCCAGGATCGCGCTCGCCGCGGAGATGCCGCCGGTCTGGAAGCAGTCCTCCCAGAGCCAGATCTCCTCGATCCCCGCGGCCTCGATCGCGCGGGCGAGGGGGATGACGCGGGACGGCGGGGTCGAGGGGCGGATGATGCACGCCAGTGTGGTCATGGGCACACGCTGTCACGGGTCGAGGCGTCAGATCCAGCCCTTGCGCGCGGCGTGCCAGCCCAGCTGGATGCGGGTCGAGACGCCGGCGATGTCCATCAGCACCTTGACCCGGCGCTGCACGGTCCGCAGCGAGAGCCCGAGCTGGTTGGCCACCGACTGGTCGGTCAGGCCCACCAGCATCAGCCCGAGGATGCGGGCGTCCTGGTACTCGATGTCGGCGGCGCCGGCCTGCTCACCAGGCCGCGCGAACGGCGTCGCGTCCCGCCACACGGCGTCGAACAGGGCGATCAGCGCGTCGAGCAGGCCCGAGGGATGGATGATCAGCGCGCCCACCAGGTCGGGTGTGAGACCGGAGTCCTCGGCGTCGACCACCGTCTGGATCGGCACGAACGCGAGCCGGCGGTCGATGATGAACAGCTTGATCGGCACCCGCTCCGAGAACCGCACCTCCTCGCCGTTCTCGATGGCCTCGGCGACGTCGTCCACGCGCAGCATGCCGGTGTCGAGGAACACGCGGTCCACCACGACCCGGTACCGGACGCCGCGCGCCACGGCCTGGTCCTCGGCCGTGTTGTCCTCGGCGGACAGCACGAACACCGGCGGCTTGGTGAACGACTCGACCGTCTCGCGGGCCCCGAGCTGGAGCTGCATGATGCGGTGCTTGACGGCGTCGGCGCCGCGCACCACGTCGACCACGTCGGTGGCCGGTCGCAGCGCCGACGAGCGCCGGAAGTCCTCCTCCAGCTCGATCAGCTCGACCTGCGCCGCGCGGATCTCGTCCTTGCGGCGGGCCAGCAGCGCGCCCAGCGCGATCTCGGGCGGGGCGGCCTGGAAGCGGGAGTCGTCCGCGCTCTGCCGGGCCGCCAGCCCGTGGTTCTCCAGGGTGCGCAGCACGTCCAGCGCGTCCCCCGGGTCGCAGCCGAGCCGCTGCGCGAGCTCCGCGGCGTCGAGCGAGGGTGAGGCCACGAGCTCGCGATACGCGAGCGACTGCGACTTGGTCAGGCCGAGCACGTCACCGAGCATGGCATCCTCCCGCCGGATGAATTTCACCGCGCCGTGGCGAGGATACGCCAGGACGGCCCTTTGGCACGCCCTGGTTTGTCCCTTTCTGCGACGTACCGGCGAGGCCCGGCGGATTGGTAGCCTCCCGAGCGTGAGCACCGAAGACGTGAGCTTCCTCGCGCAGGGCGGCGCGCGGGTCGCGGGCCGCTGGTTCCTGCCCGACGGCGACGTGGCCGGCGTCGTGGCGATCGCGCCCGCCATGGCCATGCCGATGCGGTTCTACCGGCACACCGCCGCCTGGCTCGCCGAGCGCGGGCTCGCGGTGCTCACCTTCTCCTACCGCGGCTCGGAGCCGGAGCTCTACGGCCCCCTGCGGGACTCCGCGGCCACGGCCCTCGACTGGTACCACGACGCCGAGGCCGCCGCCGCGCACGCCCGCACCCGGGCCGACGCCGCCGGCGTGCCGCTCACGTGGGTCGGCCACTCGTTCGGCGGCCAGAGCCTGGGCTTCCTGGCCGACGTCGGCGTGGACCGCTGCGTGATGGTGGCCTCCGGCACGGGCTGGCGGGGCAAGGCGGCGCCGGCCATCCGGACCTGGTCGCCGCTGCTCTGGCGCGTCATCGCGCCGGCCGCGACCGCGGTGGCGGGCTACTACCCCGGCCGCCGGCTCCGGATCCTGGACGACCTGCCCGCCGGCGTCATGCGGCAGTGGGGCCGCTGGTGCCTGCACCCCGACTACCTGTTCAGCGAGCACCCCGAGCTGCGCGACCGGTTCGCGAAGGTCGAGACGCCGGTCACCGCGCTGTGGACAGCGGACGACGAGCTGATCTCCCCGGAGTCGATCCGGTACTGGAGCCGTGAGTTCCCGGGCACCGAGGTGGAGCTCGTGGAGATGCGGGCGGCCGACCACGGCCTGAGCCGCATCGGGCACTCGGGCTTCTTCCGGCCCAAGCGCGCGGTCCTGTGGGAGAAGGTGCTCCTCCCGCGCCTGGCGCTCCGCAAGCTGGCCTGAGGCCCGCGAGCGGTCCGCCGGCTGCAGTCGAACGTAGGGTCGCTCGCTCCAAGAGCGGTCTTGAGCCGACCAACCCTACGTTCGCCTCAGGGTGCGCTTGCGGACTGCAGCCACCCAGGTAGCCCGGACGTCGTCAGAGCGGGCGGACCGTGCCCCGGAAGTGGCGCGTGTCCTTGCCCGACCGCCAGCCGTCGTACACGAAGCCGCCGGCAGCTCCGTCCCGGCCCGTGCCCGCCGAGTCCGCGTCCACGTCCGTCGCGTACCGGATCGCCACGTCGACCGTCCCGGGCAGCAGCACCGGCCGGAAGAACTCGACGGTCCACTCGTACGCCTCGCCGCGCCGCGCGGGCCCGACCTCGGCCAGCGCCCGCGCCGCGGAGTACATCCCGTGCGCGATCGTGCGGGGGAACCCGAACGCCTTGGCCCCGAGGTTCGACGTGTGGATCGGGTTCTGGTCGCCCGACACGGCGCCGTAGGCCCGGCCGGTTCCGGCACCGAGCTTCCAGCGCGCGGTCGGCAGGGGCGCCGTCCACTCCTCGCGCGGGGACTCGTCCGCCGGGGGCGCGCCGTCGGGCGCCGTGAAGCCCTTGGCGAGGTAGGTCGAGACGCCCTGATAGGCCAGGTCGCCGTCCACCAGCACCTCCGCGACCAGGTCCACCTGCACGCCGCGCCGGTGCGCGCGGGCGTCCTGCGCCCAGGCCCGCACCTCGACCGTCTCGCCCAGCCGCACCGGCCGCAGCACGCGCACGACGTTCCGCAGGTGCACCATGCCGAGCAGCGGCAGCGGGAAGTCGCCGCGCACCATCACGGCCGTGGCCACCGGGAACGCGAGCACGTGCAGGAACCCGGCGGGCAGCACGTCGGACGACGGCTCGCCCAGCAGGTCCTGGTACGCCGCCAGGTGCACCGCCTCGCCCGCGGTGTCCACGCGCGCCACGCGGTACGTCACCTCGGGCAGCCGGACCTCGCCCTTCGGGCGCTTGCCGGCGGACCCGGCGACACCCTTCGCGAACAGCCCGCCCAGCTTCGGCACCTCGGGCAGGTCGGTCACGGTGTAGGACGGCGGCGCCGTCAGCGCGCTCTCGAGACGTCCCGTCACTTGCCCACCATGTGCTGACCGCACACCCGCAGGGTCTGCCCGTTGATCCCGGCGGCCGGACCCGACGCGAGGAACGAGATCGCCTCGGCGATGTCCACCGGCAGGCCGCCCTGGCCCAGCGACGGCATCCGGCGCGCCACCGTGCGGGTGAGCGCGGGCACCTTCGCGGTCATCTCGGTCTCGATCCAGCCGGGCGCGACGGCGTTCGTCGTGCCGCCGGTGGCCGCCAGCACGGGGGCGCCCGCCGCCGCGTTCGCGATGACCCCGGCCTTCGTGTAGCCGTAGTTGGTCTGCCCGCGGTTGCCGGCCAGGCCGGTGGTCGAGGCCAGGGAGACGATCCGGAGCCCTTCGACGCCGGCCGCGAGCAGGCGCTCGTTGATCTGGAGCTGCGCCGTGAGGTTCACGGCGATCACCGGGTCCCACTTGTCGGCCGTCATGTTGGCGAGCAGCTTGTCGCGCGTGATGCCGGCGTTGTGCACGAGGATGTCGAGGCCGCCGAGCGGCTTGGTCGCGGCCAGGATCTTGTCGGCCGCGTCGTCGGCGGTGATGTCGAGCTGGAGCGCGACACCCCCGATCTCGTTCGCGACGGCCGCCAGCGACTCGCCGGCGGGCGGCACGTCGATCACGACCACCTTGGCGCCGTCCCGGGCCATGGTGCGGGCGATCGCCGCGCCGATGCCGCGCGCGGCGCCGGTGACGACGGCCACCTGGCCGGCCAGCGGGGCCGCCCAGTCCACCGGCCCGGCGGCGTCGGAGGGGCCGACCGGCAGGAGCTGGCCGTCCACGTACGCCGACTTGGCCGACAGGAAGAAGCGCAGCGTGGCCACGGCCGACGCGGAGTCGACGGCCGCGTCGCCCGTGAGCTGGATGCCGTTGGCCGTGGACCCGCCGCGCAGCTCCTTGCCGAGCGAGCGGACCAGGCCTTCGACGCCGCCGCGGGTCGCGGCCAGCACCGGGGCGTCGCCGTCGGCCACGGCGCGGGAGATGCTCACGACCCGGCCGTTGCCCGCCAGGCGCCGCAGCGTGCCGGCGACGGTGAGCACGGGGGCCGAGACCGCCGCGGGCGTCTCGGCACCGGTCAGCACCAGCACGACGGCGCCGAACCGCTCGCCGTCGGCGGTCTCCGGGCTACGACGCACGTCGACGTCCCAGCCGGACAGGACCTTGGCGACGGCGTCCGCGTCGGCGGCCGAGGCGTCGTCGGACACCACCAGGACCGGGCCCACGGTGAGCGGGCTGCCGGGGCGGTAGCGCCGGAGGATGGCGGGCTGGGGCAGACCCAGCTTCTTGAAGACGGGCTTGAGCGTCCCGTTGGCCAGGTTGAGATAGCTGTCGGTCACGATGTCCTCTTCGATAACGGGGCGGTTCGGGCAGGCGCAGACAGGCTCAGCCTCACACGGACTCGACGAGGGCCACCGCGCCCAGGCCGCCGGCCGCGCAGACCGAGATCAGCGCACGCGCGGGCTGACCGGTCTCCTTGGCCTTCGCGGCGACCAGCTTGGCCGCCGTCGCGATGATGCGGCCGCCGGTCGCGGCGAACGGGTGGCCCGCGGCGAGCGAGGAGCCGTTCACGTTCAGCTTGCTGCGGTCCACCTTGCCGAACGCGCCGTCCAGCCCGAGCTCCGTGCGGCAGTACTCCTCGTCTTCCCACGCGGCGAGCGTGGTCAGCACGGTGGAGGCGAACGCCTCGTGGATCTCGAAGAAGTCGATGTCCTCCAGCGTGAGGCCGTTGCGGGCCAGCAGGCGCGGGACCGCCGCGACCGGGGCCATGAGCAGGCCCTCGTGGCCGTGCACGAAGTCGACGGCCGCCGTCTCGGCGTCCACGAACTTCGCGAGGATCGGCAGCTCCCGCTCCTCCGCCCAGGCGCGCGACGCGAACAGGACGGCCGAGGCGCCGTCGGTCAGCGGCGTGGAGTTGCCCGCGGTCATGGTGGCCGGGTCCGCCAGCTTGGCGCCGAACACGGGACGGAGCTTCGCGAGCTTCTCGAGCGAGGTGTCGGCGCGCAGGTTGTCGTCGCGGGTCAGGCCCTTGAACGGGGTGACCAGGTCGTCGAAGAACCCGGCCTCCCAGGCGCGGGCGAGGTTCTGGTGCGAGTTGAACGCGATCTCGTCCTGCGCCTCGCGGGAGATGCCCCACTTCGCCGTCGTGATGGCCTGGTGCTCGCCCATGGAGAGGTGGGTGCGCGGCTCGCCGGTGCTCGGCGTGGCCGGGGCCAGGTCCTTGGGGCGGATCTGCAGCAGGGCCTTGACCTTCGCCCCGGTTGTCTTGGCGTGGTTCGCGTCCAGCAGGGCGGCACGCAGCCGGTCGCTGACGACGATCGGCGCGTCCGACACGGTGTCGGTGCCACCGGCGATCGCGGACTCGATCTGGCCGAGCTTGATCTTGTTCGTCACCGCGATGGCGGCCTCGAGGCCCGTGGCGCACGCCTGCTGCACGTCGTAGGCGGGGGTGGTGGGCGCCAGCGAGGAGCCGAGCACGCTCTCGCGGATCAGGTTGAAGTTCTTGCTGTGCTTGAGCACCGCGCCGCCCACTACCTCACCCAGGCGCTCGCCCTGCAGGCCGAAGCGGGCGACGAGGCCCTCCAGAGCCGCGGTGAACATGTCCTGGTTGCTGGTCCGGACGTACTTCTTGCCGGCGCGGGAGAACGGGATGCGGTTGCCGCCGATGATCACGGCCTCGCGCGTGGACGGGACGGGGGAGGGGGTAGTGGACACGTCGCTGTTCCTTCTCACTTCATCGTCGGGCAGAGGGCTTCGTTGGGTCGAGCCTTGTCGAGACCTGGGCGGGACGCGACCCGGTTCGCCCCGGGTGGTGCCCAGGACTCACAGTACCTGATACTCTCAGTCTCGTGAGACGAATCACAAGACCTCTAGCGAGTCAAGGTGGGGAGGCGGAGCGATGAGCATCGGAGTCGACGGTCGTTCGACCCGCTGGGACGACCACCGCACGGCACGTCGGGCAGAGCTCGTCCGCGCCGCGCGCAAGGCCGTGCACCGCCTGGGGCCTGCGGTCTCGATGGACGAGATCGCCGCCGCAGCGGGTACGTCCAAGTCGATCGTCTACCGGTACTTCGACGACAAGGCGGGCCTGCGGCTCGCCGTCGCCGAGACCGTGGTCATGCAGATGCACGACGCGCTGCGCGCCGCCGCGCAGCAGGCGGACAACCCCGAGATGGCGCTGCGCGAGATGGTGCGCGTCTACCTCGAGATGATCGAGAGCTCACCCAACGTCTACTGGTTCGTGACCCGGACCGCGATCGGCGGCAACGAGCCCGCGCCGGTCGAGAGCGGCCGTCGTGGTCGTCGTGCCCCGGCCCCCGCCGCCGACGACGCCACGCCGACGTCGCCGGCCGACCTGCACCCGCTGGGCGCCTACCTCGACTCCGTGATCGAGCTCGTCGCCGAGCCGTTCGCGCGTGCCACCGACGTCCCTCCCGCCGACGCCGCGGCCTGGGCCGCCGGCGCCGTCGGCTTCGTGCGCGGCTCCGGTGAGTGGTGGCTCGGCCACCGCAACATCGAGTCGACGCCGCTGACCCGTGAACAGCTCACCGAACGCGTGACGCTCTGGCTCTGGACTGGTCCGGTGGGCGTGCTCCACCAGGCCCGGCCCGGTGCGGCGCCCGCGACCGCCTGATCCCGACCCACCCTCCCGACACCAGACCTGGCCCCTCCGGCCGAACACCGAGGAGAACCGATGACGACCACCTCCGAGCCCGTGACCACCACGGCGACGGCCCCACAGGCCGTGGCGCCCCAGCCCGAGGCGACCCGTCCGGCGTCGGGCACCCGAGTGGACGTGCCCGCCCTGCAGCAGATGCTGCTCGGGCGCTGGCCCGAGGAGCGGTCCGAGGCCCGCCGGATGGTGGCCGAGCACCCCGAGCTGTGGAAGCAGGAGGGGATCACCAAGGAGGAGCACCGGGAGATCACCCTCGAGCAGATGAAGCAGATGGTGCCGTACGGCCAGGTGCTGCGGGCCTTCCCGGAGCGGCTCGGCGGTCGCGACCAGGCGGGCGCCAACCTGGTGGGCTTCGAGGAGCTCGTCGCCGCCGACCCGTCGCTGCAGATCAAGTCGGGTGTGCAGTGGGGGCTGTTCGCGTCCGCGATCAACCACCTCGGCACGGAGGAGCAGAAGGACCGCCTGCTGCCGGGCGCCATGGACCTGAGCGTCCCGGGCGCGTTCGCGATGACCGAGACGGGCCACGGGTCCGACGTCGCCGCCATCGGTACCACGGCGACGTACGACCCGGAGACCGAGGAGTTCGTCATCAACACCCCGTTCCGCGGGGCGTGGAAGCAGTACCTCGGCAACGCGGCGAAGCATGGCGTGGCGGCGACGGTGTTCGCGCAGCTGATCACCAACGGCGTGGACCACGGCGTGCACTGCTTCTACGTGCCGATCCGGGACCCGCAGACCCTGGAGTTCCTGCCCGGCGTCGGCGGCGAGGACGACGGCCAGAAGGGCGGCCTGAACGGCATCGACAACGGCAAGCTGCACTTCACTGACGTGCGGGTGCCGCGCCGCGACCTTCTGGCCCGGTACGGCCAGGTGGCGGCGGACGGTACCTACACCTCGTCGATCGACAGCCCCGGACGCCGCTTCTTCACCATGCTCGGCGCCCTCGTGCAGGGCCGGGTCTCGCTCGACGGCGCGGCGATCACCGCGGCCAAGATCGGCCTCGCGATCGCCACGAAGTACGCCGAGCAGCGCCGCCAGTTCTCGCCCGCGACCGGCGCCGACGAGCTGACGCTCCTCGACTACGCGACGCACCGCCGCCGGCTCTTCCCCCGGATCGCCGAGGCGTACGCGATGCACTTCGCGCACGACGAGCTGCTGGACCTGTTCGACGACGTCTTCTCGGGCCGCGAGGACACCCCCGCCAAGCGCGAGGACCTGGAGACGACGGCGGCGGCGCTCAAGGCGACGTCCACCTGGTACTCCCTCGACACCCTGCAGGAGTGCCGCGAGGCCTGCGGCGGCGCCGGCTTCCTCTCCGAGAACCGGTTCACCGGGCTGCGCGCGGACCTCGACATCTACGCCACCTTCGAGGGCGACAACCACGTGCTGCTGCAGCTCGCGGCCAAGCGCCTGGTCGGGGACCACGGCAAGAAGATGGCCCGCGCCGCCAAGTCCCCGGCGGGCATGGCGGGCATCGTGGCCGGGCAGGCCAAGGATGCCGTGCTGCACAAGACCCCGCTGCGCCGGCTCGGCCAGTCGGTGGCCGACGGCGGCGCCGCCCGGTCCGCCGGTCGCCTGCTCGACGCGGACGTGCAGCGCGGGCTCATCGCCGGCCGGTACGAGGGCATGGTCGCGGCCACCGCGATGGGCATGCGCCCTGCGCTCAAGGCCGACTCGATCAAGGCGCAGGAGATCTTCGACGACAACCAGGTCAACCTCATCGGGTCCGCGGCCGCGTGGGCCGAGCTGGTCCGCTGGGACGCGTTCACCAAGGCCATCGGCAAGGTGACCGACCCGGGCACCCGCACGGTGCTGACGCTGCTGCGCGACATCTACGGCCTCACGACCATCGAGCGCCACCTCGACTGGCACCTGACCAACGGCCGTATCTCGACGGGCCGGGCGAAGGCCGTCACGGCGACGATCGACCGCATGCTGAAGGCCCTGCGCCCGCACGTGCTCGACGTCATCGACGCCTGGGGCTTCTCGCAGGAGCACCTGCGCGCCCCGATCGCCGATGGATCCGAGAAGGAGCGGCAGGACGAGGCCCGCGCGTACTACCGCGAGCTGCGGGCGAGCGGCACGGCGCCGGTCAGCGAGAAGGAGCTGCGCAAGCAGGAGGCCAAGAAGGCCAAGGCGGCCGCGCAGGCCCGGTAGGCCGCGCGGCGAGCGACCGCAGCCGTGGCGCACACCCTCGATGGGTGTGCGCCGCGACTGCGGTTCTTCTTTGTCATGGCGCCGCCGCGGTGGGCGACGGCGACCTGGTCAGGCGGCGTCCGGGACCGCGGCCACGACGGGCACCGGGAGCTGCTGCACCGGGACCGGCTCGGACTCGGTGTCGGGCTCCTCGTTGTCGGCGGGGCGCGCGAGCGGACCGCTGAGGATGATCGGGGCACCCATGGCGGGCGCCGGTTCGGGGATGGCCCGGACCACGACGAAAATGCCCGCCAGACCGATGAGGGCGGCGAGCACGGCGAGTGGTACGAGCTGATATGCGAGTGTGATTCCGAGGAGCGCACCGCCGCCGACCGCGACGGATGATCCCAGGATGATGACGCGGGTCATCTGGAGCCTCCCTGCCAAGGTGTCTCCGAGGAGAAGTTGCCCTGCCCCAGGGGGGAACTCTGTGGCGCCGCACCCCCGGAAGCTGTTCGTCGAGCCGCTGAGGGCGCGCGAAGAAGAGCTGCCGGAGCCCGGCTGAGCTGGGGCTCATAGATTGTTTGGCGAGCCTGCCTCGCCGCCTTTCCAGGAAACCCCAACCCGACCTTCCCCGCACCTCGAATGGCACCGGTACTGGTCACGACTGGGTCACGGCCGCGTCGGCCGCGGCTCACACCGGGTTGCAGTGCGCGGTGGCCGTGAGGATCAGCCCGACGTCGGGCCGCCACGGCTCCAGGTTCCACGTCTCCTTGTCCGCCGCGCCCAGGGCGTGGCACACGAGCTGGTGCTCCATGGTGTCGCTGTCGGCCTCCGGCTCGGCGGCCACGAGCTGCGTGCGGATCAGGTCGAGGCCGGCCTCCCCGGCGTGCCTGGCCCAGTCCGCCGGGTCGACGGCGAGGGACCGGCCGCCCTCGTTCTCGCCCCAGCTCATGCCCTCGATCGCCTGCGTGCCCACCACGAACGTGAGGGTCAGCGGTGTGGTGCGCTCCGGCGCGTCCGTGCCCGCGCCGGCCGACCGGTCCTCGAGCTCCACCTGGGCCCGCGTCGCGTCGATCTCGGTGACGTCGATGCGGGGCGCGTCCGCCGCGGCGTCGGCCACCGGCTCGGGCGGGCTCAGCGCCGCGACCGGGGTGCCGTTGCCGTCGAGCACCGTGACGCTGCCCTCTGAGTCGACGTCGAGCGCCCCGGGCGAGGTGAGGGCAAGGCGCGCGGTGCGCCCGGGGGTGAGGTCGAGCGTGATCGTGCGCGTGCCGGGCCCGAGCTCGTCCTCCCGTACCTCGGCGGCCTTCCGCGAGCTGACGTCCAGCACGACGTCGCCGGCGGTGACGGTGACGGTGCTGGTCCGCGCCCGGGGCTTCGCGGTGCTCTGCTCGGGTGTCGGTGTCTCCTGCGATGCTGTGGGCGCCGGGTCGGCGGTCCCGTCCGAGCCCTGCGCGCGCTCGACCAGGCTGCAGCCACCCAGCGCGAGGAGGGTGGCAAGGGCGGCGCACGCGGCCAGGGGCGGCGTGACGGCTCGTCGGATCAGCACGTGCCCATTGTGCGGGCCGCCGGGTGCCGGGCGGGTGGTCAGGGTCCGGCGTGCCGGGTGGCGCCCGCCGACCTCACCCTCTACAGTTAGAACATGCGTTCGAACAAGGTGCTGGTGGCTCGCGGTCCGGTCGACGTACCGGGCCAGTCTCCGCGTGGTGCAGCCGTGCCGCGCGAGTCAGGGTTCGCGAGCGGTTTCGCGGACCTTTCGGAGGCGGTCGACGCTGTCGCGGCGATCGACTCCCTGCTCTCCTCGCTCGCGGCGTCCCGCGCCGTGCTGATGGAATCCGTCCGGGAGTGGGTGGCCGACCAGCCCGAACTGTTCGACGCCCCCGAGGTGGAGGCCGACGATCTCGCCGGCCTGGCGCCCGAGCTCGTCGAGCGGCTCGCCAAGGCGCTGCGGGTGCCCGAGGGCTCGGCGGTCGCGCTCATCGAGGAGTCGCGGGCGCTGGTGCACGAGCACCCGCGCACGCTCGCGGCGCTGCGCGGCGGGCTCATCTCGCACGCCCACGCGCAGACCATCCTCGGCTACACCGACGGGCTGCGGCGGGGCAACCGGGTGGCGCTGGAGACCCGTCTGCTCAAGCACGCGCGCACCACGACCCCCGGTGAGCTGAGCCTCGTCGCGCGGGCCGAGCGTGAGCGGCGGCTGCGCCCGGGCCGGCGGGCGGACCAGCCGGCGCACCGGGCGGAACCACTGGCGCGCAGGCCGGAGCCGCAGGTCGCGGACCGGTCCCGGCGTCAGCGGGTCAGCGCCTACCCCACAGGTCGTCCCATGCCGTGAAGGCTTCGTCGGTGTGCGGGGCCTGCTGGTGGCCTCCGCCGCCGGCGGGGGCCTGGGGCTGTCCGCCCCAGGACGGCGCGTCCCACACGGGAGCCGGCTGGCCGAACGGGTCGGGGGCCGGTTCCTGAGCGGCTCCGTGCGGGGTGGTCCAGGGCTGCTGGTCGTACTGCGCGGGCTGCTCGGCCGCCGGGGCCGCGCCGTACGGCTCGGGAGTGGCCGGGTGGGCCGGGTAGGCTTGGTCGTACGGGGCGGCGTCGTAGCCCCCGGGCGGGGTCGCCGGCTGCGCGGTCTGGTGCGGCTCCAGCCAGGGTTGCGCGGCCTCGGTCTGTCCTGACCAGGGGGACTGTGCGGGGACGGTCTCCTGCGACCAGGGCAGTTCCGGTGCGCCAGGCGTCTCGTAGCCGGTGGCGGGGCCCGCCGGGCTGCTCCCGAACTGGCTGCTCCCGAACTGGCTGCCACCCGCCGGGGTGTCATCGGCGGGGGCGCCGCCGTGCCGGCCGCCGGCGCGCGGCCTGCTGCTGCCTCCCGGCGCGGACCCGGTCTCCAGCGCGCCGCCGCCGTAACCCGGGCTGACGTAGCCGGGGGTGTCCAGGGATCCGCTGCCGAACGCCGGTGTCCCGTAGTCCTGCGCGTCGTCGGTCCGGCGCGGCGCCGAGACCGCCGCGAACGTCGTCGTGGCCAGGTACTGCTCGAACGGGACGTCGAAGGTCTCGTCGTGCGCCCAGGCCGAGTCCCAGGGTTCGTTCGCGGGAGCGGCCGCGGCGCGGCGGCCGCCGTCGGGCAACGGGGGCAGCCGGATCTCGCCGGAGCTGTGCAGCACGCGGTCGTGCAGCTGGCCCACCCAGTTCAGGGCGAGCTCGAAGCGCATGGTGCTCAGTCCGGCCACGCCCAGCTCGCCGCCCACCGCGGGGTGCGGGTTGAACGTGTAGACGTCCTCCTCGCCCAGCAGCATGCCGCGGCCGCGGGCTTCGCGGACCAGGTCGTCCATGAGGTAGGTGGCCCGTCCCTCGGGCGACTCCAGCTCCGCGTACATGGTCACCGCGGAGTTCCAGCGGAGCTCCAGCGTGCCCTCGACCGTGTCCAGGAACCACCAGCCGTCCAGCGACTCCAGGAAGATGTCGCCGAAGCAGGTGGCGAACCGCGGGGTCTGCTCACGGAGCCCCATCCAGCGCCACGAGGCCAGCCCGAACTCGAAGGCAACCTTCGGGAAAGTCCGGAGCAGCTTCATGTCCGAATGAAACCACTTTCGGGTAAACGTCGGGAACCCCTACGTGACATCTTTGTTTCACCCTTGACGCTCAGGCCGGTTTCACCCGCTGCCGGACGGCTCAGGCGAGCCCTGACTGGTAGGCGAACACCACCAGCTGGGCCCGGTCGCGGGCCGACAGCTTGATCATCGCGCGCGACACGTGCGTCCGGGCCGTGGCGGGGCTGAGCACCAGCTCCTCGGCGATCTCCTGGTTGCTCATGCCCTGCGCCACCAGGCCGACCACCTCGCGCTCGCGGTCCGTCAGGTCACCCATCCGCGGGTGCGGCTCCAGCGCGCGCGGGGACGCCGCGGTGAACTCCCGGATCAGGGTCCGGGTGGCGGACGGCGCGAGCAGCGCACCGCCGTCGTGCACCGTGCGGATCGCCGACACGAGGTCCGCGGGCGGGGTGTTCTTGAGCAGGAACCCGCTGGCCCCGGCGCGCAGGCCGTCCACGACGTACTGGTCGTGCTCGAACGTCGTCAGCACGATCACCCGGGTCGCGGTGAGGTCGGGGTCCTCGGCGATGCGCCGCGTCGCCTCGATGCCGTCGATGCCCGGCATCCGGATGTCCATGAGCACCACGTCGGGCCGTACGCGCCGGGCCTCGGCCACGGCCGCGATCCCGTCGGCCGCCTCGCCCGCGACCGTCATGTCCGCCTCGCCCGAGATCAGGGCCCGCAGCCCCATCCGGACCAGATCCTGGTCGTCCACCAGCAGCACCGAGATCATGCGACACCTCCCACGGGCAGCGTCGCCCGCACCTCGAACGACTCGTCGACGGGCCCGGCGTCCAGCCGCCCGCCCAGGGACTCGACCCGGTGCCGCATGCCCGTGATGCCGAACCCGGCCACGAACCCGCCGTCGGGCGAGCGGGGGTTGCGTACCGCCAGCTGCACGGCGTCCGGCTCGTACGTCACCTCGACGCGCGCCGCCGCGTCCGCCCCGTGCTTGACCACGTTGGTCAGCGACTCCTGGAGCACCCGGTACGCGGCCAGGTCGACGGCGTCGGGCAGGGGCCGGGGTGGGCCCGTGACCCGGAGGTCCACCGCGACGCCGGCGGACCGGACCCGCTCGGCGAGCACCTCCAGGTTCGCGAGCCCCGCCGTCGGCGCCCGGTCCGGGCCGCCGCCGGGCCGGATGTCCGCGAGCGTGGTGCGCAGCTCGGTCAGGGCCTCGTTCGCGGCCTTCGAGATCGCCTCCAGGGCGGTCGAGGCGTCGTCGGGCCGGCCCAGGTGGAGCGCGATGTCGGCCTGCATCTGGATCGCCGCCAGGCCGTGCCCCACCACGTCGTGCACCTCGTGCGCGAGCCGCAGCCGCTCGTCGTCGCGCGCCTGCTGCTCGGCGGCGGCGCGGCTCGCCGACCGGGCCTCGTCCCAGGTGCGCCGGGCCACGCCGATGCTGAACGGCACCGCCACGAAGGCGCTCGCGGGCACCAGCCCGGCCGGCACGCCGAGCCCGGCCGGGTGCGTGAGCACGGGCAGCACCAGGAGCACGAGCGTGCCGGCCGCGTAGACCAGGCCGGGCCGGAGCGGGCGCCGTCGGGCCAGGGAGTAGACCGCCACCGCGAGGCACAGCATCACCGGGCCGTACGGGTAGGCGAGCAGCAGGTAGCCGACGGTCGCGGCCGTGACCACGCCCAGCGTGGGCACGGGCCAGCGGGTGCGGAACAGCGTGTCGGCCGCGGCGACGAGCGCCAGCGTGTAGCCGAGCGCGTCGACCGGCCGGTCCAGCGGGGACGAGCCGTCCAGGAACGGCATGCTCACGAGCACGAGCGCGGTCAGCACCGCACTCACGCCCACGTCCTCCAGGCGCAGCCTGCCCATCCGCACACCTCCGCTCCGTCGGGTCCGACGAACCCCACTGTGTCCGACGGCGTCCGCCCCGTCACCCCCTGCGCGGCGTAGCCCCGGCTACGTCCGCGGACGTAGCCGGACCTGCCGGGCGCCGCCCGGCGGCGCAGGACGGGTGTCGTCCCGTGGCCGATCCCCGCCCGGGCCCGGCCCGGGACGCTGGGAACGCGGGCGCCGGCCGGGCGCCCCGGGAGGGACGGGAACCGTGGGACGAGACCGGACGAAGACCGCCGTGAACCTGCCGCCGCGCGTCCGCAAGGCCGTGCTGACGCTGCACATCGTGTCCGCCGGAGCGTGGATCGGCATCGACGTGCTGGTGGCCGTGCTCGCCGGGATCGGGCTCGGCGGCGGCTCCGCCGCGGTGCGCGGGCTCGCCCTGCGCGCCCTCGCGCAGTTCGTGGTGACCCCCATGCTCGTGGCGGCCCTGGTCTGCCTCGCCACCGGCCTGCTGCTCGGCCTCGCCACGAAGTGGGGCCTGCTGCGCTACTGGTGGGTGGCGGTCAAGCTCGCCATGAACCTGGTGCTGTGCACGCTGATCCTGGTGGCGCTGCGGCCCGGCATGGCCGACGTCGGCGCGGCCGGCGGCGCGATCGAGGCCGGCCAGGTGCCGACCTCCGACATCTCGTTCCTGGTGTACCCGCCCACGGTGTCGCTCACGGCGCTCGCGGTGGCCACCGTGCTGTCGGTCTACAAGCCGTGGGGGCGGGTGCGGCGGGGCGCCGGGCGCGGTCCAGGCGGGGCGGCGCGTCCCGGGGTGTCAGAGGCACGGCCTACCGTTTCCGCATGAGCACCGATGGAGCGGCCGCCGCAGGGAGCGGCCTCCGGGTTCGCGACGCGGACCCCACCGAGTACGACGCGATCGGCAAGATCGTCGAGGCGGCCTTCGCCGCCGACGGGCAGCTCGACGCGCCCGACTCCGCCTTCTACGCAGGTGTCCTGCGCGACGTCGCCGGCCGCGCGGGCGCGGCCGAGATCATCGCGGCGCTGGACGACGGCGTGGTGGTGGGCGGGGTGACCTTCGTGCCGCGCGGCGGGCCCATGGCCGACATCGCCGGGGACGGCGAGGCGGAGATCCGCATGCTGGGCGTCGCGCCGGACGCGCAGGGCCGGGGTGCCGGGTCCGCGCTGATGCGGGAGTGCCTGGCGCGGGCCGTGCGCGACGGCGCCGCGGGGACGCGGCGGGTCGTGCTCTCGACCAACACGATCGCGCACGGGTCGCACCGGCTCTACGAGCGGCTCGGCTTCGTGCGCGAACCCGCCCGCGACTGGGCTCCCGTGCCCGGCGTGGACCTGCTCTGCTACGTGCGGGAGCTGTAGCGCCGCGGCGGCCGCAGCAGCCCCGACGTGATCGCCACGCCCAGCAGGAGCAGCAGCCCGCCGCCCACCTCGGCCGCGTTCGGCACCTCGCCCTGCGCGAGCCAGGCCGCCGTCATGCCGAACACGGGCACCAGCATCGTGAACGGCACCACGGCGCTCGCCCGGTGCCGCGCCAGCAGCGTGTTCCAGATGCCGTAGCCCACCAGGCTCGCGAGCCACGCGGTGTACAGGGTGGACAGCACGGCGGCCCAGGTCGGGTGCGTCAGCGAGTGGCCGACGGCGGCCGGCCCGTCCAGCACGAGCGCCAGCGCGAACATCGGCACGGGCACCACCAGCGCCGACCACACGGTCATGGACAGGCCGGCCAGCGGCGTCGGCCGGGCCCCGCTCGCCTGCGTCGCCGACCCGAGCCGCCGCACGATCACGTTGCCCGTCGCCCAGGACGCCGCGGCGCCGAGCGTGAGCAGGAACGCGAGACCCGGCGTCGCGGCGGACCTGCCCAGGCCCACGATCACCAGGCCGACGGCGCCGAGCAGCACGCCGACGAGCTGCGGCGGCGTCGGGCGCTCGCGCAGGGCGACGCTCGCGAACAGGACGGTGAGCACCACCTGCGCCTGGAGCACGAGCGAGGCGAGGCCGGGCGGCATGTCCAGCGAGATCGCGGTGTACATCAGTGCGAACTGGCCGAGGCTGAGGAACAGCCCCACCACCAGCACGTCCTTCATCGGCACGGCGGGCCGGGGGACCAGGAAGATCGCCGGGACGAGCACCACCACGAACCGGATCGCGAGGAAGAGCACCGGCGGCACGTCGTCCACGCCGATGTCGATCGCGAGGAAGTTGGTGCCCCAGATGACCATGACGAGCACGGCGAGGAGCGAGTGGCGCAGGGGCATGGCGTCATCGTCGGGCGCGCCGACGCGGTACGTCCATCGCGTTTCACTGGCTGATAGTTCAGTGGCGCTGAACGGTGACCACGGCCTGACTACGTACTTTCCCGATCTTGTTCCACCGAGCGGGTGAAAAGTAGCGTCGCGGGCAACGGGAGACACACGTTCGCGAAGGAGCGTCCGATGCGTAGCACCAGATTCCGCACGACCCGCACCACGGTCACGGCGGCAGCCGCCGCGGCCCTCGTCCTGTCCGCCTCGCTCGTCGCGTCCGCGGCCACCCAGCACGCGCCCGACGGCGGCGCGGCCCCGTCCGCGCCCGAGGCCTCGGCCGCGGTGGGCGCCCTGACCTGGTCGGACGAGTTCGACGGCGCCGCGGGCAGCGCCCCGAACCCGGCCAACTGGAACCAGGAGACCGGCGCCGGCGGCTGGGGCAACAACGAGCTCCAGAACTACACGAGCTCGCGCGACAACTCGGCCCTGGACGGCAACGGCAACCTCGTCATCACGGCCCGCCAGGACGGGAACGGCGGGTACACCTCGGCGCGCCTGACCACGGCGGGCAAGGTGGAGCCCACCTACGGCCGCGTCGAGGCCCGGATCAAGATCCCCCGCGGGCAGGGCATCTGGCCCGCCTTCTGGATGCTCGGCGGCCAGATCGACTCCGGCGTCCCGTGGCCCGACTCGGGCGAGATCGACATCATGGAGAACGTCGGCTTCGAGCCGCACATGGTGCACGGCACCATCCACGGCCCCGGCTACTCCGGCGGCGGCGGGATCGGCGCGGCGTACACCCACCCGCAGGGCTGGTCCTTCGCCGACGACTTCCACACGTTCGCGGTGGACCGGGAGCCCGGCCGCATCTCCTGGTCGGTGGACGGGAACGTCTACCAGACCCGCACCACCGGCGACACCGGCGGCAACCCGTGGGTCTTCGACCAGCCGTTCTTCATGCTGCTGAACGTCGCGGTGGGCGGCAACTGGCCCGGCTACCCCGACGGCACCACCCAGTTCCCGCAGCAGATGGTCGTCGACTACGTCCGGGTCTACGACCAGGGCTGACCGCCCCGTCACGTGTCAGACGTACAGGTCACAGGAGGGACCTGTACGTCTGACACGTGGTGGCGGGCCCACGTCGTAGACTGGCGGGGCGCTCCGGCGCCCAGAAACCTACCCCGCACGCGAGGAACTACATGACCGCGCCCGCGTCCCAGGCACCCTCCCGCCCGACTCCCGCCGTTCCGTCACTGGACACGGTCGAGGCCGCCGCCGCCACCCCTGACGAGGTGCAGCCGTACGGCGAGCTCGGACTCAAGGAGGACGAGTACCAGCGCATCAAGGACATCCTGGGCCGCCGCCCCACCGCGGCCGAGCTCGCGATGTACTCCGTGATGTGGAGCGAGCACTGCTCGTACAAGTCGTCGAAGGTGCACCTGAGCAAGTTCGGCGAGAAGGTGACCGACGAGATGAAGGAGCACCTCCTCGTCGGCATCGGTGAGAACGCCGGCGTCGTCGACATCGGCGACGGCTGGGCCGTCACCTTCAAGGTCGAGTCGCACAACCACCCGTCGTTCGTCGAGCCCTACCAGGGCGCCGCGACCGGCGTGGGCGGCATCGTCCGCGACATCATCTCGATGGGCGCCCGCCCCGTGGCGGTCATGGACCAGCTGCGCTTCGGCGCCGTCGACCACCCCGACACCGCGCGCGTCGTGCACGGCGTCGTCTCGGGCGTGGGCGGCTACGGCAACTCCCTCGGCCTGCCGAACATCGGCGGCGAGCTCGTCTTCGACGGCTCCTACCAGGGCAACCCGCTGGTCAACGCCCTCTGCCTCGGCGTGCTGCGGCACGAGGACATCCACCTCGCCAACGCGACCGGCCTCGGCAACAAGGTCGTCCTGTTCGGCGCCCGCACGGGCGGCGACGGCATCGGCGGCGCCTCCATCCTGGCCTCGGAGACCTTCGAGGACGGCGTCCCCGCCAAGCGCCCGTCGGTGCAGGTGGGCGACCCCTTCATGGAGAAGGTGCTCATCGAGTGCTGCCTGGAGCTGTTCTCGGCCAAGGTCGTCGAGGGCATCCAGGACCTCGGCGCCGCCGGCATCTCCTGCGCCACCTCCGAGCTGGCCTCCAACGGTGACGGCGGCATGCACGTCGACCTCGACGACGTGCTGCTGCGCGACCCCACGCTGAACGCCGGCGAGATCCTCATGTCGGAGTCGCAGGAGCGCATGATGGCCGTCGTCCGGCCCGACCAGCTCGACGCGTTCCTCGCGATCACGGGCAAGTGGGAGGTCGAGACCGCCGTCATCGGCGAGGTCAACGGCTCCGGCCGCCTCACGATCGACCACCACGGCCAGCGGATCGTGGACGTCGACCCCAAGACCGTGGCGCACGAAGGCCCCGTGTACGAGCGGCCCTACGCCCGTCCCGAGTGGCAGGACGGCCTGCAGGCCGACTCGACCACGGCCGCGGGCCTGGCCCGCCCGGCGTCCGGCGAGGAGCTGCGCCAGACCGCGCTCACGCTCCTGGCCTCGCCCAACCTCGCCTCCAAGGCGTGGGTCACCAACCAGTACGACCGCTTCGTCCAGGGCAACACCGCACTCGCCCAGCCCGACGACGGCGGCGTGGTCCGCGTCGACGAGTCCACCGGGCTCGGCGTGGCGCTGGCGACCGACGCGAACGGCCGCTACGGCAAGCTCGACCCGCGTGCGGGCGCCGCGCTGGCGCTCGCGGAGGCCTACCGCAACGTGGCCACGACCGGCGCCGCGCCGCTCGCCGTCACGGACTGCCTGAACTTCGGCTCGCCGGAGCACCCGGACTCGATGTGGCAGCTCGTCGAGGCGATCGAGGGCCTCGCGGACGCCTGCCAGGAGCTCGGCGTCCCCGTCACCGGCGGCAACGTCTCGCTCTACAACGGCACGGGCGAGCCGGGCCAGATCGACTCGTCGATCCACCCCACCCCCGTGGTGGGCGTGCTCGGCGTGCTCGACGACGTGAGCACCGCGCTCTCGTCCGGCTGGCAGGCCGAGGGCCTCTCCCTCCTGCTGCTCGGCACCACGCGTGACGAGCTCGACGGCTCGGCCTGGGCCGACGTCGTGCACTCGCACCTCGGCGGCGTGCCCCCGCAGGTGGACCTGGCCGCCGAGAAGGCGCTGGCCTCGGTGCTCGTGGAGGCCCGCCGGTCGGGTCTCGCGGCCGCCGCGCACGACCTGTCCGAGGGCGGCCTGGTGCAGGCGCTGATCGAGTCCTCGCTGCGGTTCGGCGTCGGCGCCTCCGTGGCGCTCGAGGGCGTCACGGGCCGCGACAAGGTGGACCCGTTCGTGGCCCTGTTCTCGGAGTCGACCGGCCGCGTGGTCGTCGCCGTCGACCCGGAGCACGAGGGTGAGCTGACCCACCTCGCCGAGGACGCCGGCGTGCCGGTGCTCCGTCTCGGCAGCACGGGCGGCGACGCCGTGGTGGTCGAGGGCCAGTTCGAGATCCCGCTGACCGAGGCCCGCGAGCCCTACGAGGCGACCCTCCCGGCCATCTTCGGCTGAGCCGCCCGGCCCCGGACCAGCACGCTGATCCGGGGCCCGGCGGGGGAACGGTAGGGTCCGGCCTGTGCGATTTGTCCGTGGCCTCATCTCCCTCGTGCTCTGGGTCGTCGCGATCCCCCTGCTCCTCGTGGCGGTGGCCAGGGCGCTCCCGTTCGACAACGTGGCGCCGTTGCCATACCTCGTCGCGTTCACGCCGTGGGCGCCGCTCGTCGTGCTGCCGCTGCTGATCGTGGCGCTGTTCTCGCGCCGCTGGGTGCTGACGGTGCTGCTCGGCGTCTCGTTCGCGGGCTTCCTGTACTGGATGGCGCCCTTCTTCACGCCCCCCGAGGCGTCGGCGGTCGCGAACCCGGCCGACGCCGGCACCGTGCGGGTCATGACCGTGAACGCCCTGTACGGGCGGGCCGACGCCGAGAGCGTCGTCGGCCTGGTGCGCTCCCAGAACGTCGAGGTGCTGTCGGTCCAGGAGCTGACCCCCGACTTCGAGCAGGCGCTGACCGACGCGGGCCTGGACGAGCTCCTGGCGCACCGCTTCACGGTCCCCGCCGAGGACACCCCCGCGGGCAGCGGGCTCTGGTCCACGACCGAGCTGACCGACGTGCAGCAGCAGCGCGGGTCGAGCTTCGCGATGCCGTCGGCCCTGGTCGACGTGGGCGGCACCGACGTCCGCGTCACCGTGGTGCACCCGTTCCCGCCGATGCCGGACGAGATCACCACGTGGCGCACCGAGCTGGTCGAGCTCACGAAGCGCGTCCACGAGGACGACGCGCCACAGATCCTGGCCGGCGACTTCAACGCCACCTACGACCACGCGACCTTCCGGGACCTGCTCGGCTCGCGCTTCGCGGACGCCAGCCGCGAGTGGGGCGCCGGCCCCGCCGTCACGTGGCCCGAGGGCAACCGGGTCCCGCCGCTCTTCGCGCTGGACCACGTGGTGGTAGAGCGGGACATGCCGGTCTCCGACGTCGTCTCGATGCAGGTCCCCGGGAGCGACCACCGGGCGCTGGTGGCGACCGTCGTCGTCGAATAGCACAGCGACACCGCGCGGTGAGCGCGGAACCGGCTTATGTTCGCAGTTGTGCCGATCCGTCAGATGCGCCTCGCGCCCGCCGCCACCGACGACGTGAGCAGTGCCCTCGCGGCTCTTCGCGCCGAGGTCGGCCTGCCCGCGATGTTCCCGCAGGACGTGCTCGAGGAGGCGCGGGCGGCGGTCGAGAACGGCTTCTCGGCGGGCCGCGCCGACCGCCGCGACATCGAGTTCGTCACCATCGACCCGCCCGGTTCCAAGGACCTGGACCAGGCGGTGCACGTGGAGCAGTCCGGCGAGGGCTACGTGGTGCACTACGCCATCGCGGACGTCGGCGCGTTCGTGACGCCGGGCGGCGCCCTGGACGCGGAGGCGCACCGGCGCGGCATGACCGTCTACGGTCCCGACGCCCGCACGCCGCTGCACCCGAAGGTGCTCTCCGAGGGCGCGGCCAGCCTGCTGCCCGAGGAGGACCGCCCGGCCGTGCTGTGGACGGTCACCCTCGACGCGCGCGGCATCATCAAGGGCGCCGCGCTGGAACGCGCCTTCGTGCGCAGCCGCGAGCGGCTCACGTACGCCGAGGTGCAGTCGACGCTCGACGCCGGCACGGCGAGCGAGTCGCTGCAGCTCCTGGCCGACGTCGGCCGCCTGCGCCAGTCGCTGGAGCTGGCGCGCGGCGGCGTCTCGCTCTCCGTGCCCGAGCAGGAGGTGGAGCGGCGCGAGGACGGCACGTACACGCTCTCGTTCCGGCGCAACCTGCCGGTCGAGGACTGGAACGCGCAGATCTCGCTGCTCACGGGTATCGCGGCCGCCCACCTCATGCGTGAGGCGGGCGTGGGCATCCTGCGCACCCTGCCCGAGGCCGACCCGCGCGACCTGGCCCGGCTGCACCGCACGGCCCGCGCGCTCGGCATCGACTGGCCGGACAGCATGCCGTACGCCAAGCTCGTCCCGACGCTCGTCTCTCGGATCCCCGAGCACGCGGCCTTCCTCAACGAGGCGACCACGCTGTTCCGCGGCGCCGGGTACGTCGCGTTCGGCATGCGGGGCCCCGACGGCGCCACGGTGCCGCCGCCCGAGAACACCCGGCACGCCGCGATCGCCGCCGACTACGCGCACGTCACCGCACCGCTGCGCCGCCTGGTGGACCGGTACGCGGCCGAGGTCTGCCTCGCGATCTCCGCCGGCCGGCCCGTGCCCGAGTGGGTGCTGGCGGCGCTCCCCGGGCTGCCCGACGTGATGGCCGAGACCGGCCGCCGGTCCTCCTCGTTCGAGCGCGAGTGCGTGAACATCGTCGAGGCGTCGCTCCTCGCCGACCGCCTGGGCGAGGAGTTCGACGCCGTGGTGGTCGACGTCGACCAGCCGGACAAGGAGCTGCAGCGCGGCGAGGTCGTGCTGCGCGACCCGGCCGTCCGGGCGCGGGTGGTCGGCAAGGCGCTCCCGCTCGGGGACGAGGTCCGGGTCCAGCTCGCCGAGGCCGACGTCGCCGCGCGCCGGGTCACGTTCACGCTAGGCGGTCCGTTCGCGGGCTTCCCGGACGCCGCGGCGAGCCGGTCGCGTGCTGCCGGGAACCGGTCCGGTGGTGCCGGTGGTGCCGGTGGTGCCGGTGCGGACGGTGGCGCTGGTGCGAACCGGTCCGGCGGTGCGAGCGGGGCGGCGGGGACCGGCGGTGCGGGTTCGGGCAGCGCGGGCTCGGGCGGCGCCTTCGGTGCGGCCGGCGTGACCGGTGAACCCGCCCGCGGCCGCCGCGCGGCCGGGGTGGTCGATGCGCCCAGCCGGTCCGGCAGACGAGCGGCACGGCGGGCCGCCGCCGCAGCGGACGAGCTCACCGACCGGCCTGTGGACAGGTCTGTGGATGGAGCTGTGGACGGAGCCGTCGAGGGCGGCATGATCCCGGACGGCCCGGCGCCGTCGTACACCGCGCCGGCTCCGTCGTACGCCGAGCCGGCCCAGTCGTACGCCGAGCCGGTGCCTGCCCCGGAGACGCCCGCCCCGACGTTCCCGCCGAGCGGGTCCGCGCCCCTGCCCACGCGCCGCGCGGCACAGGTGGCGTGGCGCGCGGGCGAGCCGGGTCCGCGAACGGACCTCGACCACGACGCCCTCCTGCGGTCCGAGGCGCGCTTCCGGTCGGAGGTCCTGCTCGAGTCGGAGGCCGAGCGCAGCTACGAGCCGCAGTTCCTGCCCGCCGCCCAGCTCCGGCCGCGCGAGCAGCAGGACCGCTGGCCCGAACCGGTGGCGAGCCACGAACCGTGGCAGGGTGCGGAACCTGGCCCGGACGCGTGGCAGCAGGCGCCCGGAGCGGACGCCGAGGCCTGGCGGCTCGGCCCGGAGCTGGTCCCGGAGCTCGGCCCGGACCCGCAGCCCGGCTCCGGCCCGGAACCCAGCCCGAGCCCGCGGCCCAGCCCGGTTCCCCGGCCGCGGCCCGTCCCGCGGCCGCGCCCGGAACCCGCGCCCCAGGAGCCGCAGCCGCCCGCGGCCCGGCCGCTGACGCCCGATGCTCCTCGCGGCGCGCAGCCCGAGGCCCCGCGCCGCGCGTCCGCCGACGTCTCGCGCCGCGCGCGTCGCGCGGAGTACCCGCCGATGAGCCGTCCGGTGCGGCCCCAGGTCCGGGACGAGATGCCGCTGTCGGAGCCCTGGCCGCGGCACGCCCCCGCCGCCCGGCCGCTGTCGCAGCCGGTCCCCGCGGTGCGGACGGGTGCGCAGCCGCACGTCGTGCAGGTCGCACGGTATCCCTCGGTGTCCTCGCAGGAGCTGCCGATGGTCGTGGCCGCCGACCTGCTCGCGGTCGAGGGCCGGGTGCCCGACGGTTACCGGTACTGAGGCACCGGTCCGCGATACTGGCTCCATGACCAGTGCTGTTCCAGGTACCACGTTGCGCGCAGGGGTCGCCGTCGTGCTCGGTGCCGCCCTGCTGACCGCCTGTACGCCGTCCGACGGGACGCAGGAGCTGGAGTCGCTGTTCGACGAGGAGCAGCAGGCCGAGGACGTCCTGCCCGACGCGGTGCTCGACGAGGTCGTCGTGGACGCCGCCACCACGCGCCGGCTCGGCGCGGACGACGGCGCCACCTTCTACGCGGCGCGGGCGAACGGGGGCGCCTCCACCTGCCTGGTGCTGGTCGACGACGCCGCGGGGGAGGGCGTGTCGAGCTGCACCATGACGCCCAACCCGACGGGGACCGAGGTGTCGAACGGCACGAGCAAGGCCATGTTCGTGGTGCCCGGTACCGACTTCACCAGCCTCGAGCAGTCCGGCTGGACGCGGCTCGGCGACTTCCTGGCGGTGCGGTAGTGCCCCCGCGGCGCCGGACCGACCCGGCCGCCGGGCGCGCCGCCGTCGGCGTCTGGGCCCGGGGCGAGGCGGAGCGCAAGGACGTGACGACGGCCGTGCGGTTCACGCTGGAGGAGCTGGCCGAGGTCGCGCCCGGGAACTCCGTGGAGGTGCGCGTCCCGCCCGCGGGCGCGGTGCAGGCCGTGGCCGGGCCGCGGCACACGCGCGGCACCCCGCCGAACGTCGTCGAGACCGACCCGGAGACCTGGCTCGGCCTGGCCACGGGCACCCTGACCTGGGCGGACGTCGTCGCGGACGGGCGGGTGCGGGCCTCAGGCGACCGCTCCGACATCTCGCACCTGCTGCCGCTGACGGCCGGACGCCGGGCGGCGTCCGCGTCGGGCGCCGAGCCGGGGCCCCCGGCCACCGGCGGGTGAACCCGGCGCCGTCGGCGTGTACCGCACCGTGGATGTCGGTGGCACCCGCTAGCCTCGGCGTCGATCTCGTGGCTCGGCCGCGGGCAGGTTCACCCGGCGCCGGGACCGCAGTTTTCCCGGCGGGTGTCCGTCCGTAACCGCCGGTTCACGATGCAGTGATTGGTTGGTGCCGCTCGTGCCGGACCGCCTGCGCAACTGACGCGCGCCCGGCCGCGGCGATGCCGCCGAGCAAGACGTCCAGCAACAGTGCACTCCACCCCGGCCCCGGTCGGCTATTGCAGAAGGAGTCAGCGTGAGACCCAGCACGCTCCGGTCCCCGAGTCAGCACCCCCGACCCCGTGGAACGACCGCGGTCGCAGTGGCCCTGTCCGCGGCGCTCACCGTGCCCGCGACGGCGGCCGTCGCCGCCCCTGCGGCCGCCGAGGACGGCCCGGACTCCGGGCACGTCGTCATCAGCGAGGCGTACCTCGTCGGCGGCAGCTCCGGCCAGCCGTACCGCAACAAGTTCGTGGAGCTCTACAACCCGACGGACGAGCCCGTCAGCGTCGACGGCTGGTCGGTCCAGTACAAGTCCGCGACGGGCGCGACGTTCTCCGGGATCACCGCCCTGAGCGGCACCATCGCCGCCGGCGGCCACTACCTGGTCCAGGGCGGGTCGAACGCGGCCAACGGCGAGGCGCTCCCCACGCCCGACGCCGTCGGCAGCCTCAACCCGAGCGGTACGGCCGGCGTGATCGCGCTCGCGTCGCAGGCCTCCGCCGTCACGCCCGCCAAGGGCGCCGTGCCGGCCGAGGGCGCCGCGGGCGTCGTCGACCTGCTCGGCTACGGCATCGCCGACACGTTCGAGACCGCCCAGGGCCCGGCCGGCCAGGGCACCGGCGTGGTCGGCTCGCTGGAGCGCACGGGCGACGCGGGCGACAACTCGGCGGACTTCGTGTTCAGCACCGAGGTGACCCCCACCAACGGCGAGGGCTCGGAGCCCGAGCCCGAGCCGTCGGAGCCGACCGAGCCCGGCGAGGTCACCCCGATCGCCGAGATCCAGGGCACCGGTGGCACCAGCCCGCTCGTCGGCGACACCGTCACGACGCAGGGCGTCGTCACCGCCGTCTACCCGACGGGTGGCTTCAACGGCCTCTACCTGCAGACCGCCGGCACCGGCGGCGGCGAGGACCCGACGCCGGGTGCGTCGGACGCCGTCTTCGTGTTCTCCGCGGCGGCCGCCGCCGACCTCTCGGCGGGCGACCACGTGGAGGTCACCGGCACCGTCTCGGAGTTCAACGGCCTGACGGAGCTCACGCCGTCCGCGGGCGGATGGACCGTCCTGGACGAGCCCGCGACCGTCGAGCCGACCGTCACCGCCTGGCCCGCCGACGAGGCCGGCCGCGAGGCGCTCGAGGGCATGCTGCTCGCGCCCGAGGGCGAGTTCACGGTGACGGACAACTACGACACCAACTACTACGGCACGGTCGGGCTGGCGGCGGGCGACAGCCCGCTGGTGCAGCCCACCACGGCCGGGCGGCCCGGGTCGGCGGAGTACGACGCGCAGGTCGCGGACAACGCGGCGCGCGCCGTGCTGCTCGACGACGGCTCGTCCACGAACTACAACTCGACCGCGAACAAGTCGAAGCCGCTGCCCTACCTGACCGGCGGCGCGCCGCTGCGGGTGGGCGCGGGCGTCACGTTCACGCGTCCCGTCGTCCTGGACTACCGGTTCGACGCGTGGGGCTTCCAGCCGACGTCGCACCTGACGCCGGACGTCGCCGACGCCGTGCAGCCGGCCACGTTCGAGAACACGCGCGAGGACGCGCCCGCCGAGGTGGGCGGTGACCTGAAGGTCGCCACGTTCAACGTGCTGAACTACTTCACCACCACGGGCGACGAGCTCACGGGCTGCACCTACTACACCGACCGCGCCGGTGACCCCGTCACCGTCTCGGGCGGCTGCGACGCCCGCGGCGCGGCCGAGGAGGAGGACCTGCAGCGCCAGCAGACCAAGATCGTCGCGGCGATCTCGGCGCTGGACGCCGACGTGGTCTCCCTGCTGGAGATCGAGAACACGGCGTCGCTCGGTGGCGAGCGCGACCAGGCGCTGTCCGACCTGGTCGACGCCCTGAACGCCGCCGAGGGCGCCGGCACGTGGGCCTACGCGGCCTCCCCGGCCGAGGTGCCCGACGCCGAGGACGTCATCCGCAACGCCTTCATCTACCGGACCGCCACGGCGGAGCCGGTCGGCGACTCGACGATCCTCATCGGCGACGAGGCGTTCCAGAACGCCCGTCAGCCCCTGGCCCAGACCTTCCAGCCCGCGGACGGCGCCGCCGACGCGGGTGACGACGTCGTCGTGATCGCCAACCACTTCAAGTCGAAGGGTTCGGCCGGCCCGTGGCCGGGCGACGCGGACCAGGGCGACGGCCAGGGTGCCTCGAACGAGTCCCGTACCCGCCAGGCGACCTCGCTCGCGGCCTTCGCCGAGGACCAGGCCACCGCGGCCGGCACCGACAAGGTGCTGCTGGTGGGCGACTTCAACGCCTACGAGAAGGAGGACCCGATCCAGGTCCTCACCGACGCCGGCTACACGGACCTCGGTCCCACCACCGGCGAGTACACCTACAACTTCGACGGCATGGTCGGCTCGCTCGACCACGTGCTCGCCTCCCCGGCGGCCGCCGAGGCCGTGTCCGGCGCGGACATCTGGAACATCAACGCGTACGAGCCGGTGGCGAACGAGTACAGCCGGTACAACTACAACGCGACGATCCTGTACGACGAGACGCCGTTCCGGTCGTCCGACCACGACCCTGTCCTGGTCGGTCTGGACCTGGGCGACACCACCACCGAGCCCGGCTCGGTGGACCTGGACCTCGTGGCCATCAACGACTTCCACGGCCGCATCGACAACAACACGGTGAACTTCGCGGGCACCGTGGAGGAGCTGCGGGCGCAGAACCCCGAGGGCACGGCGTTCATCTCCGCTGGTGACAACATCGGCGCCTCGCTGTTCGCCTCCGCGCTGCAGCAGGACCAGCCCACGATCGACGTGCTGAACGCGCTCGGCCTGAAGACCTCGGCCGTGGGCAACCACGAGTTCGACCAGGGCATGTCCGACCTCACCGGCCGCGTCGCCGACGCCGCCGACTGGGACTACCTCGGGGCCAACGTCTACGACGAGGCCACGGGCGAGCCCGCCCTGCCGGAGTACCAGGTGGTCCCGGTGAACGGCGTCGACGTCGGCTTCGTCGGCGTGGTCACCGAGGAGACTCCCACGCTGGTCACGCCCTCGGGCATCGAGGGCCTCGAGTTCGGCGACCCGGTCGAGGCGCTCAACCGCGTCACCGACGAGCTGCTGGACGGCGACGCCGCCAACGGCGAGGCGGACGTGGTCGTGGCCCTCGCGCACGACGGCGCGAGCGCGGGCACGCCCGACGGCGCCACGCTGGAGGAGGAGATCGCCGCCGGCGGTCCGTTCGCCGACCTGGTGCAGCAGACCGACCCGCGCGTCGCGGCCATCTTCACCGGCCACACCCACAAGCAGTACGCGTGGGACGCCCCGGTCCCGGGTGCCGAGGGCGAGACCCGCCCGATCATCCAGACCGGCAACTACGGCGAGTTCCTGGGCCACGTCTCGCTCACCGTCGACACCGAGTCCTTCGACGTGACCGGCTACAAGGTCGAGAACGTCGCGCGCACCGCCACCCCGGCCGCCGAGCTGATCGCGACGTACCCGGCGGTCGCCGAGGTCGACTCGATCGTGGACGCCGCGCTGGCCAAGGCCGAGGAGATCGGCGCCCAGCCGATCGGCGAGGTCACGGCCGATGTCACCACCGCGTTCTCGGGCGGCTCCTACACCGACGGCGTCTACGCCGGCGGCAACCGGGACGACCGCGCGTCGGAGTCGGCGCTCGGCAACCTCGTGGCCGACTCGCTGCGCGACTCGCTCGCCGCGGACGAGCGGGGCGGCGCCGACATCGGCGTCGTCAACCCGGGCGGCCTGCGCAACGAGCTCTACTTCGGCGAGGACGGGATCATCACCTACGCCGAGGCCAACGCGGTGCTGCCGTTCGTCAACAACCTGTGGACGATCACGCTCACCGGCGCTCAGCTCGACACCCTGCTCGAGGAGCAGTGGCAGACGGACGCCAACGGCAACCGGCCCTCGCGGCCGTACCTGGCGCTGGGGCTGTCCGACAACGTGTCGTACACCACGACCACGGCCGACCCGAACGCGACGCCGGGCGACAACGTCTCGTCGATCACCATCGACGGCGTGCCGGTGGACCCCGCGGCGGAGTACCGCATCGCGACGTTCTCGTTCCTGATCTCGGGCGGGGACAACTTCCGGGCCTTCACCGAGGGCACGGACGGCCGTGACTCGGGCCTGGTGGACCGCGACGCCTGGATCACGTACCTGAAGGACTCGTCCCCGGTCACGCCGAGCTTCGCCCGCACCCGCACGGTCGCCGCGGCCCTGCCGGGCACGGTCGAGGCGGGCGCCTCGACGGACGTCAGCCTGTCGGGTCTGGACCTGACCTCGCTGGGCGCCCCGCAGAACACGTCGGTCGAGACCTTCCTGGTCCCGTCCGGCGGCGAGCCCGCGGACGGCGTCTCGCTCGGCACCAGCCCGGTGGCGAACGGTGCGACGTCGGCCTCCGTCACGGTCCCGGCCGGCACCACGGCGGGCGCTTACCAGCTCGTGGTGACGGCGACGCCGTCGGGCACCACCGCCCGGCTGCCGATCACCGTCGAGGCCACGACCCCCGAGGAGCCGCAGGCTCCCGCATGGGTGCCGTGGAAGCTCTACTGGTGGGGCGACCAGGTGTCCTACAAGGGCAAGGTCTACGAGGCGACCCGGCCGACGATCCTCCAGATCCCGGGCTTCAAGAAGCACGGCCCCTGGAAGCTGATCGGCTAGCCCCTCCCGCCGAGATAGAACCGCAGCGAAGTAGAACCGCAGCGCATCCCTCCCCGGGTGCGCTGCGGTTCTGCTTCGCCAGGGTTCTACCTCGCTGCGGTTCTATCTCGGCGCCGGGCGGCGCGTACCCTGGTCGGGTGAGTGAAACCCAGGCATCGCGCGAGTCCTCCGACGACGTGGAGGTGCGTGACGTCGTCGACCCGACGACCGTACGCCGTGCCCCGCGGTACAAGGCGTTCTTCCTGACCGGTGCGCTGGTCGGGATCATCCTCGGCCTCGCGCTGTCGTTCTACCTGGTCAGCACGCCCTCGGGCACGGCGCTGATGAAGCCCGGCGTCTACGTCACGGTGCTGACCGCCTTCGTCACGACGGTGACCACGCTGCTGGCCGGCCTGTTCGCGGTGATCGCGGACCGCCGGAGCCTGCGCGGGCGCTGACACAGAGGTCACAGAACCGGCTGGCAACTTCGTTCCGGCCGCGTGGGATACTCGGATCATGCCTCTGCGCGGAGATGGCCGACTCAACCACGACCTCATGCCCGGCGAGAAGGGCCCCCAGGACGCATGTGGCGTCTTCGGGGTCTGGGCACCCGGCGAAGAGGTCGCCAAGCTCGCGTACTTCGGTCTGTACGCCCTGCAGCACCGCGGACAGGAGTCCGCGGGCATCGCCACCAGCAACGGTGAGCAGATCCTCGTCTACAAGGACATGGGACTCGTCTCCCAGGTCTTCGACGAGACCGCCCTGAACGCCCTGACCGGACACATCGCCGTCGGGCACTGCCGGTACTCCACCACCGGTGGGGTCACCTGGGAGAACGCCCAGCCGACGCTCGGCGCCACGGCGTCCGGCACGGTGGCCCTCGGCCACAACGGCAACCTGACCAACTCGGCCGAGCTCGTCAACCTCGTCGCGGAGCGCTACGGCGCGCAGCGCCGGGGCGAGCTCGCCCGCGGCAACACCACGGACACGGCCCTGATCACCGCGCTCTTCGCGGGCGACGCCGACCACACGCTGGAGGCCACGGCCCTCGAGGTGCTGCCGCGCCTCCGCGGCGCGTTCTCCCTGGTGTTCATGGACGAGAACACGCTGTACGCGGCCCGGGACCCGCAGGGCGTGCGCCCGCTCGTGCTCGGCCGCCTCGACCGCGGCTGGGTGGTCGCCAGCGAGACCCCGGCCCTCGACATCGTCGGCGCCTCCTACGTGCGTGACGTCGAGCCCGGCGAGCTCATCTGCATCGACGCCGACGGCATGCGCTCGGTGCGGTTCGCCGAGCCGGAGCGGGCCGGCTGCGTCTTCGAGTACGTGTACCTGGCCCGGCCCGACAACACGATCAACGGGCGCTCGGTGCACGCCGCGCGCGTCCAGATGGGCCGCACCCTGGCACGCGAGCACCCCGTCGAGGCGGACCTCGTGATCCCGACGCCGGAGTCCGGCACGCCGGCCGCCGTCGGCTACGCCGCCGAGTCGGGCATCCCGTTCGGCCAGGGCCTGACGAAGAACGCCTACGTCGGCCGCACGTTCATCCAGCCGTCCGACACGCTGCGGCAGCTCGGCATCCGCCTGAAGCTCAACCCGCTGCGCGAGGTCATCAAGGGCAAGCGCCTGGTGGTCGTGGACGACTCGATCGTGCGCGGCAACACCCAGCGCGCGCTGATCCGCATGCTGCGGGAGGCAGGCGCGGCCGAGGTGCACGTGCGCATCTCGTCGCCGCCGGTCAAGTGGCCCTGCTTCTACGGCATCGACTTCGCGTCGCGGGCCGAGCTCATCGCGAACGGCCTGGGGGTCGAGGAGATCGGGCAGTCCCTCGGTGCCGACAGCCTCGGCTACATCAGCACCGAGGGCATGATCGCCGCGACCGAGCAGCCCAGCTCGCAGCTGTGCGCCGCCTGCTTCACGGGCAAGTACCCGATCGAGCTGCCCCCGGACGACCAGCTGGGCAAGCACCTGCTGGAGCAGGCGGAGCTGCCGCTCGGCCAGCCCGAGGACGGGCTCACGAAGCTCACCGTGAGCACCGGCGGCTCGACCGCGCTCGACCACCCGTGATCCCCACGTACACCACCCGAACGACGCAGGAGCACCAGTGACTTCCGAAGGCCTGACGTACGCCGCCGCAGGCGTGGACACCGAGGCGGGCGACAAGGCCGTCGAACTCATGAAGGACGCCGTGCGGCGCACGCAGGGCCCCGCCGTGCTCGGCGGCGTGGGCGGCTTCGCCGGCCTCTACGACCTGTCGGCGTTCAAGGGGTACCGCGCGCCGCTGCTCGCCACGTCGACCGACGGCGTCGGCACCAAGGTCGCGATCGCCCAGGCCATGGACAAGCACGACACCATCGGGTTCGACCTGGTGGGCATGGTCGTGGACGACATCGTGGTGATGGGCGCCAAGCCCCTCTTCATGACCGACTACATCGCCACGGGCAAGGTGGTCCCGGAGCGCATCGCGGACATCGTGCGCGGCATCGCGCAGGCCTGCGAGGTGGCGGACACCGCCCTGGTGGGCGGCGAGACGGCCGAGCACCCGGGCCTCCTGGACCCGGACGAGTACGACGTCGCGGGTGCCGCCACGGGCATCGTGGAGGCCGACAAGGTGCTGGGCCCGGACCGGGTGCAGCCCGGTGACGTGCTGATCGCAATGGCCTCCAGCGGCCTGCACTCCAACGGGTACTCCCTGGTGCGCGCCGTGATCAAGCAGGCCGGCTGGGCGCTGGACCGGCACGTGGACGAGCTCGGGCGGGCCCTCGGCGAGGAGCTGCTGGAGCCCACGCGCGTCTACGCCTCGGACTGCCTGGCGCTGGCCGCGGACGAGGCGGCGCAGGTCCACGCCTTCACCCATGTCACGGGTGGCGGGCTCGCGGCGAACCTGGCGCGCGTGCTCCCCGCAGGGCTCGTGGCGACGGTCGACCGTGCGTCCTGGGACGTCCCGGCCGTGTTCCAGCTGGTGCGGAGCCTCGGCGGCGTGCCGCGGCGCGACCTGGAGAACACGCTGAACCTGGGCGTCGGCATGGTGGCCGTGGTCGGCGCAGAGGGCGCTGACGCCGCGCTGGCGCGACTGTCCGCACTCGGCGTGCCGGCATGGACGCTGGGCAGCGTAGAGACCCTGGACGCCTCGACGGCGCACGAAGAACTGGTCGCGGGGACGAAGGGCGTGTCCGGCGGCGCGGTCAGGCTGGTGAACGACTACCGCCCCTGAGGCGGTGGCTGGTCCTGACCGAGAAGCGGACGCGGGGCCGGCGCGAAGGCGCCGGCACCCTCAGCGCTTGTTGTCGTCCTGCTCTGCCCAGTCGGAGTACCTGTTGTCGTACTCCTCGTCCTCCGAGGAATCCCATCGCGACTGCGTCGCAACATCTGTATGGGAGGCTCCGCTGAGCTCCTGCTCGAGGGCGTGATAATTGGTGTCCGGGCTGTAGTACTTCAGCTCGCGAGCAACCTTGGTCTGCTTAGCCTTCTGACGGCCGCGGCCCATGGCTCCGACCCCCCTCAACGTAGGAGCGGGGCGGCACCGTGCATGGACGTGCGGCCCCGTAGCGTTTCGTCTGTCCAGGTTCCAACGTTACATGCTGGTACAGCGTTTCTTCCAGTCCGTGGACGTGATTCGTCCCATCCGCCGCTGTGACATTCCAGTCGTCCGGTCCGGCGTGGCGACCCGTTTGTACCGAGTGTCTGACCATGTCTTGACTTTTACTTGATGTCGAGCAGGCTGGCGCCGTGGTCGGGCGGCGTCCGGGGCGCCCTGGCCCGGACGGGCCGCCTCGAGTCTGCCGACTGCCAATTCCGCGCTTTGCCGACTCCTGGCGGGTGCGCGATCGGCGTTCGGGCATGGACTCGCGGTGATCCCCAGGCTGTGCAGAGGTGTGGACCAAAAGGTGGTGTCCGTGTGTCGCACGTGTCCGAGACTCGCCCGAAACGGGCGCGCGTGGCGAGTGGCGGAGAAAGTGAGGGAATAAACCCCGTCCCCAAGTCGCCTAAATCCCGTTTGCTGCTAACAATGGTGCAAGAGCGGGTGTCGTCAACCGCCTGGTACGGCCAGGCCGGCACCGTTCCGGAGGAGGTGCGGGGATGTCCATCCACGGAGAATCCGAGGTCCTGCTCACGCCTGCCGAGGTAGCGAGCTTGTTCCGTGTTGACCCCAAGACAGTAACGCGTTGGGCAAAAGCGGGAAAGCTCTCGTCGATCCGGACACTTGGCGGTCACCGCCGCTACAAGGAGTCCGAGGTTCGGGCGCTGCTCGGTGCGGCAGCGGACAGCTCGGGCGACACCGACAACTAGTCGGGCGTCGTTGACGGATTGGTCGGCAGGTAGGACGAAGGCGCGCCGGGTGCTGCCCCCCAGCTCAGCCCCGCGCGCGCCTGAGCACAGCGGTTACGACCACAGCGGTGCCGATGGCCACCAGGCCGATGGCGGCACCGATCACAACCTTGGCGTTGCGGGCCCGGCGCGGATCTTGCGCCGGGCCGTTCTTGTCCCCGAACTTGCCGGTGGCCATCGCTCCGGCGTCGCTCGCGGCCTGCTTGGCCTCGTGGGCGATGCGTGAGGCCTGGTAGCCCGGGCTGAGCCGGGTGGTGAGCTCGTCGATGGTGGCGGCGAGGTCCGCGCGGGTGCGGAGCACCTCGGCCTCGAGCTCGCTGCTGCTGGGCGGCGGTGTCGGAGTGCTCATCGCTGCATCCCTTCCTTGATGGACGTGATGTCGTCCTTGACCCGCTGCACGCTCTCGGGCGGGGTGGTGGCCTTCTTCAGGAGCTGGGCGCCGACGAGCGCCAGGATGGCCACCACGAGCACCATGAAGCCGCCGATGGCGAGAGCCGACAACCAGAGGGGCCAGACCGTCCCCAGGCCGTACACGGCTGCCAGGAGCAGCACGCCGACGGCGTAGGCGAAGATCAGGAGCGCGACGACGAGCAGCCCGACGCCGATGCCGGACTTCTTGGCCTTCTCGGCCAGCTCGGCCTTGGCGAGCGCGATCTCGGCGCGCACGAGCCGGGAGGCCTGCTCGGAGACCTGCTCGACCAGCTTGCCGAGCGAGGCCGGCCTGTCGGGTCCTGGAGCGCCTGCGGGAGTGCTTCCTGCCGGTCCTGTCTGGTCGTCGAACTTCACGTCGTCGATCATCTGCCCCTCCCGTGCCGCCGGTTTCGGCCTGCGCCGCTGAAGACAACTCAACAGGCCAAGAGCTCATGGGGCAATTCCTGGCGCGGCGTGGCTTCCAGGAAAAGGCATGAAGAGGATCACGCGGCAATGAAAAATTGGTGGAAGGAATTACCTTGGAGGTGGCTGGGCGCGGTGTTCGCGACGGCTGGGGAGCGGCGTCGGAAGTTGGCTCGCCGGAGAAGGTTTCCGGCCGGATCTGCCTGAAGCTGGAAACACGCACGTGACGCCGGTCCGGAAAGCCGAGGGGCCTCACTTCCCAAGAAGTCCTGACGATCTCGACCGCCGGATCCTGCGGAACTCGCTGGAGGAGGTTTGAGGGCGTGGGGGTTCAAGTCCCCCTCCGGACACCCGTCGAGACAGCGACCGTGAGGCCCTGACCGGCATCTCGACCGGCTCGCGGGCGCGTGCCGCGCTCCTGTGCGGCGGAACCTCAGGACCGGAGAAATGAAGAACCCCCGGACCTCAAGGGTTCCGGGGGTTTTTCGCTGTGGCTCCGACCGGCGTCGATCCGGTGACCTTTCGATTTTCAGTCGAACGCTCTACCAACTGAGCTACAGAGCCCTAGCGCGAACGCCCGGATAGTCGAGACCGACAATCCGGGCGCCTCTCGCGCGACCCTGACGGGACTTGAACCCGCGACCTCCGCCGTGACAGGGCGGCGCGCTAACCAACTGCGCTACAGGGCCATGGTCGCTACCCGCGACCGGGGGGCTCGTTTCGAACCGTGAGTACCCTAACCCACCCTGGGCCAGATCCTGAAATCAGATCCGGACCCTGCTGGGATGACCTGCCTCACAGCGGTCGAAACCTGGCTCGAGCGAGCCCCTTCGTACCCCCAACGGGATTCGAACCCGTGCTACCGCCGTGAAAGGGCGGGGTCCTAGGCCGCTAGACGATGGGGGCCAAGACCGGGCAAGTCTACAGGCGCTCGACCCCCTTCCCGCACGTCGAGGCCTAGTCCTGGACGTGTCGCCGGTCGGGGATGATGGGTGCGTGGTGGAGATGACGCGGGAAGACTTCGAGACGGCCGTCAGCGAGGGGCTGGACCTCGTCCCGCCCGACCTAGCGGCGCAGATGGACAACGTGGTGGTGCTCGTCGAGGACGACGCGCCCGCGGACGATCCCGAGCTGCTGGGCCTCTACGAGGGGGTGCCGCTCACCGAGCGCGACCACATGTGGGCCGCGGGCGCTCTGCCCGACCGCATCACGATCTTCCGGAACCCCACCCTCGCGATCTGCGAGACGCGAGAGGACGTCGTGGAGGAGGTGGCCGTCACCGTGGTGCACGAGATCGCCCACCACTTCGGGATCGACGACGAGCGGCTGCACGAGCTCGGCTGGGACTGAACGCCCGGGACTGAACCCCCCCGGACCGAACGCCCGGGACCGGACGTCCCGGAACCGACGAACCCCGGGTCACGAAGCGAGGCTTCGCGACCCGGGGTTCGTGGTCGGGCTTCCCGGTGCGGGACCGGGCTCGGGCGTGCGGCTCAGTACTTCGTGCCGTACTCCCAGTGCCAGGCCTCCGGCTTGCTGCCGCCGGCCTGTGCCCAGCCGGGGTGCTTCCAGCCGAACTTCCCGGCGTTGGCCTGCATCCAGCGGAACTCGGCGCTGCCGAACGACTGGATGCCGCCGGACAGGTCCACGGCCTGGCCCAGGCCGTGGTTCGACGTGCCGGGCACCGCGGCCAGGGCGCCGCGGGAAGCGGCGACCGCCACCTGCTCGCTGTAGGAGCGGTAGCCGTCCGTCAGCTTCAGGTTCCGGCCGAACTTGCCGTGGAACGCCTGGTTGAGGTCCTCGAGCGCAACCGCGGCGTCGCACCGCAGCCGCTCGCCCGAGGCGAAGCTCAGCTTGCAGAGCACGCTCCCCGGGATCTGACCGTTGCCGTAGTTCTTCGCGGCCTTGGACATCTCCTTGGCGCGCGCCGCCGCCTTCTCGCGGGCCTCCTCGGCCTTGCGCTCGGCCCGGCGCTCGGCACGGGCCTCACGCCGCTCCTCGGCGGCCTTCTTCGCGGCGGCGATCTCCTCGGGCGTGGGGCCCGGGTCGACCGACACGACGGCGTCGCCGTCGGTCTTGGTGATGAGCCGCTGGAGCGACGTCGTCACCTTCTCGATCCGGTCGGCCGACGGCGCCCCCGCCGCGCTCTCCGCGGCGGCCTTGTCGTCCTCGGCGTCGGCAGAGCTCTCCGCCTGCTCCGACTCCTTCGCCGCCGCGGTGCTCACGACCGAGTCGGCGAGCGGGGTGGCGAGGATGGGCAGGCTCTCGGTCTGCTGCCCGCCGAGCGGGGCGACGCTCGCGGACGCGCCGGCCAGGTTCGTCGGATCGGTGGCGTCGGCCGCGGTGTCGCGGGCGGCGTCATCGGTGGTGGCGCTCCCGGCCGAGGCCGAGGCGTCGGCCGCGCGGTCGGCGAGCGACGCGCGCTCGGTGCTCCGAGAGGCGGCGGTGTTCTGCCGCAGCCCCGTGGCGGTGACGGCGGCGTCGCGGGCCTCGCTCACCATGCCGCGGAGCTCCCTGGTGGCGGCCCGGAGCTTCCGGCGCTCCTTGGAGTTGAGGTCGCCCTCGCGGGTCACGTAGTCGGCGTCGGTCAGGACGGCGTCCGCCTTCTCGGAGGCGGACCGCACCTCGGGGTCCGTGACGACCGCGCTGGTGATGGCTACGGGCTGGGTGGCCGGCTGGGCGACCTTCTCGGCGGCCGAGGCGACGGCGTCGCCGCCGTCGCCGGTGAAGCTGACCGCCGCGGTGGTGGTCAGCGCCACCGTCGTGAGTGCCGCCGCGACCGCGAAGGACGAGCGGCGCACCATCCGGGCGGATCGTGCGGTGTGCCCCGCGGCCGGGACGGCGGCGTGGGCACCCTGTGCGCCCGGGCGCCGCGTGCGGCGGGGGACGAGGGCGTGGTCTCCGTGCCTCAAGGGCGCTCCATGGGCTCGGGGACAGGGGCAAGGCACGCGGTGTGCGCGACGGGCTTCGGCGTCTGGGGCACGCGGGCTTCCGTTCTGCGGCTGGGCACGGGCGACACCGTGAGGGGAGTTCCCCTCTGGGGGACGGTGAAGAATGCTCCGGCTGCTGTCTGGCCACGGCGCGTGCCAGGGCACGGGTCATGGCAGTTGCCGCGAAGAACCCGGCTCGAAGGCCCAGGGGGTGAGTTCTTCGCGGCAACGTTTAATGTTGAACGACCGTCCACGAGTTGCGGAACCCCCCGACCGGAGGTATGGCTCACAAAAACCGCGCAGGGACGGTGGCCGAGCCGTGAAGGCGGGACAACCTGGGGTGTGTGCGCTCACATTGATGGGTCCGGGGCCATGTATCAGACTTCGGGCATGGCCCATCACGATCAGGCCGCGAACGGATCCGTGCCCACCCCCGCCGGACAACCCGTGACCGTGTCCATCCACCGCATCGTCCACCCCGAGCACGTCCCCGAGGTCACCCGCTGGGTGCAGTCGGGCGTCAACCTCGCCAACCGCTGGGACGGGTTCCTCGGCTCGGGCTGGATCCGCGCCGCCGAGGGTTCCCGCGACTGGCACATGCTCTACCGGTTCGCCGACGCCGAGCGGCTCGCCGCCTGGGAGCAGTCGGCCGAGCGGCGGGACTGGCTCGCGCAGGGCACCGGCCTCGTCGAGGAGCTGCGCTACCAGCAGCGCACGGGCATCGAGGGCTGGTTCGAGGACCCCACGCGGGTGGACGAGCCGGCCGACGTCGCCGCCGTCGTCGTGCCGCCGCGGTGGAAGCAGGCCACCAGCATCTGGCTCGGGTTCTTCCCGGTGAACCTGCTGTTCACCGCCCTGTTCACCTACCTGGTGCCGGGCTGGGACGACGTCCCCCTGGTGCTCAAGGTGCTGGTCTCGACGCTGATCCTGACGCCGATCATGGCCTACTGGGTGCTGCCCTGGGTGACCCGCCGCCTGCACGGCTGGTTGCACCGCGCCTGAGCGGGCTTACGCCCGGCCCACGGCCAGGCGACGCGCCGGGGCGGGCCGCCGTCCGCGCAGCCGGATGCCGCCCCGGCCCGGCACGGGCAGGGCGGCGGCCTGGCCGGTGCGGCCCGCGAGCCACCCCGTGAGCCGCTCGGGCCGGTCGGTGATGATGCCGTCCACGCCGACGCCGGAGTCGGCGGTGATCAGCGTGGTCCACGCCTCCGGGTCGTTCGCCGTCCACGACATGACCTGCAGGCCCGCTGCGTGCAGGCGGGACACCAGGCGCGGGCTGCCCGCGATCGTGGCCACCGACGGGTTGCAGGCGACGACGCCGAGGCGCTCGCACAGGCGCAGCAGCCCGGGCGGGTCGAACGAGACGAGCAGGCCGCCCGGCAGGTGGGGTGCGACGTCGCGCACCGTGGCCACCGTGCCCGGCCAGAAGCTCTGCACCAGGACCCGGCCGTCGAAGCCGGCGGCGTCGATGGTCGCCACCACCCGCTCCACCTGCTCGGCGTCCCACGCGCCCTTCAGCTCCAGCAGCAGGTTGGTCCCGGGGTGCCGGGCCAGCACCGCGAGCACCTCGTCGAGCGTGGGGACGCGCTGCCCCGAGAACGCCGGCGAGAAACGCGCCCCGGCGTCGAGCCCGAGCACCTCCTGCGCGGTGAGGGCGGAGACCTTGCCGGTCCCGTCGGTGGTGGCGTCGACGGTCTCGTCGTGGATCACCGCGCCCACGCCGTCGGCGGTGGGCTGAAGATCGATCTCGACGTGGTCCACGCCCGCGTGGCAGGCGGCCTCGATGGCGGCGAGGGTGTTCTGCGGTGCCACCGCGGAGTACCCACGGTGGGCGACGACTGCGGGACGAGCGGCCATGCTGACCTCCGGATCTGCGGCTCTGCTCGCCACGTTAGCCGCTGACGGAGGCCTTCCCGGCGCCGCGGTGCGAATTCGAGGAGAGTTCCAGGGCCGTTCACCACCCGGCCCCGAGGGCGCCGCGTCGGCCACCCGGGCGAAACCCGCCGGATGCAGATTCTCAGCGCCAGGTGGTTACATGTGCGCCATGGTTCGACCTGCACCGCGCGCGACCCGCGCCCGCGGGGCGCTCGCCGCCGCGACGCTCCTCCTCGTAGTCCTCGCCGGCTGCTCCGCCGACGGCGAGGACCCGGCGGCTGACGGCGGGGCGAGCGCGACGCCGTCGGGCGGCGCGACCGCCACCGCGGCCGACCGGGACGCGCCCCTCGACGCGAACGAGGCGTGCGCCGCCATGTACGTCAAGGGCGACAAGACGCTCGAGGAGCGCATCGGCACCGCGCTCGTCGGCGCGAGCGACGGGCTCGACGTCACCGCGGCCGATCAGATGCACGCGATCGCGGTGGAGCTCGGGCGCCTGGAGTCCCGTGTGCCGGAGGAGTTCCAGGGCCCGGTGCAGAAGGTGCGGGTCCCGTTCCTGCAGCTGCAGAAGTCCCTCGACGACGGCACGCAGGAGCAGATCGAGCTCGACGTCGCCTCGACGGTCGAGGGGCTCAAGGAGTACCAGGCGCTCTGCTGAGCGGCTCGAAGATGCCCTGCCCCGGGGTCAGGACGCCGTGCGGGTCGAAGCGCTCCTTTGCGCGCAGCACGGCCGGCCAGCGGTCCCCGTAGTGGGTGCGCCAGCCGGCGGGCGTCAGGCGCAGGGCGTTGACCGGGTACTGCGTGCCGCCGGCGGCGAGGACACGGGCGTAGAGCGCGTCGTTGTCGGCGATCAGGCGCTCGGCCTCGGCGTCGTCGGGCGGGCTGACCGCGCGCAGGAGCGCGAGGAGGAAGAACACCTCGCCGTCCGGGACCCGCACCTGGGGCCGGGTGACGAGCGAGCTCCTGGCCGGGTAGAGCAGGGCCACGCCGCCGGCGTCGGCCGGGGTGAGCGTGGTGAGGAGCTCCGTGACGATCTCGTCGGTGGCGGCGTCCGGGATGAGGACGTTGAGCCAGGGCCCGGGCAGGCGGAGCGCCTCGATCTGCTCCACGGTCTCGTAGATCCGGTTCAGCCACTCGAAGTACGGCACGTCCGCGACGTCGACGCCGGTGGGCTCGATGCCGGCCAGCACGGCCTCGTCGTCGGGCGGCTCGGCGGTGTACCAGGCACCGCCCTCCAGGACGAAGGCGAAGTCGTCGTCGTCCGTCGGGACGAGCTGGCCCTCCAGGTAGTCGAAGCGGCCGTCGGCCAGCGCGGTCCGCTGGGCCGCGGTCAGGTCGGTGATCCCGGGGTAGGTCAGCGTGTAGACGCGCGCCATGGCGGGCGCGGGCACCAGCCGCACCGTCGCGCGCACGATGATGGCGAACTGGCCCAGCCCGCCGAGCACCGCCTCGAACAGCTCGGGCTCGTGGTCGGCGGAGCAGGTGACCAGCCGGCCGTCGCCCGTGACGACCTGGAGCTCGAGCGTGTTGTCGACGAGCATCCCGTGGTGCTGGGAGGCGCCGCCGATGCCGCCGACGCAGAGCGTCCCGCCCACGGAGAGGCCCAGGTAGTCGGTGCTCACCGGGGGTGCGACGCCGTCCTTGAGCGTTATACGTACCAGGTCGAGCCACTGGACGCCCGCGTCCACCACGGCGTGGCCGGGCATGATCTCGTGGACGGTGGCGAGGGTGCGCGAGTCGATCACGACGCCGGCGTCGGCCTGCGCCTGGCCGAACGTCGAGTGGCCCTGACCGCGCACGGCGACGACGATCCCGTGCTCGTTGGCGAACCGCACGAGGGTCACGACGTCGGCGACCGAGCCGGGGCGCAGCACCGCGCGAGGGCGGCGGTGCACCAGGTGTCCGTAGTCGGTGGCGGCCTCGGTGAGGGCGTCCTCGTCGATGACGAGCTCGCCGTCGAGGTGGGGGAGCTGAATCGCGGTGGAGTTCTCCGGGAGGCTGCTCAGCCACCGGGAGTCGGCCGGGTCGAATGCGACCACGGCGGCGCCTGCCAGAAATGTGCGACGGTCTAGCTGTGCCATGTGGGCCCCTCGGCGTTCGGGTGGGCGACTACGGTACAGGCCAGGGTATGCGCGGCGTAAGAGTCTTCTGTGGAGGTGGGTGGGCGACCTTTTTCGCGTGGCGGAGGTAGGACGCCGGAAAGAACTGCCGCGCGATGTCGCCCGGGGCGACCGGTCCAGCCGCCTAGCGCGAGCCGAGGTACCCCTCGAGCCAGGAGTCGATGTCGTCGAGCGCGGCCTGCGCCATGGGCGTCGGGTGCCCCGTGAACGCGTGCGGGGCGTCCGGGTAGAGGCGGAGGTCGACGTCGACGCCGGCGGCCGAGAGACGCGCGGCCATGGTGAGGTTGTCCGCCAGCAGGATGTCCGCCTCGCCGACGACCATGAGGACCGGCGGCAGCCCGGTCAGGTCGGCGTAGACCGGCGAGAGGTCCGGGACGGTGCGGTCCGGGGCATCGCCCGCGTACGCCGCGATGAAGAACTCGTCGGCGATGAGGCGACCGGCCGGCGTCCGCGCGCTGAGGTCGTAGGTCCCGAACTGGAGCACGGCCGCGTCGACGGCGGTCACGCCCCGGTCCCGGAGGCGCAGGAGCGTGGTCACGGCGAGCGTGGAGCCGGCGGAGAAGCCGCCGATCGCGAACCTGCTGGTCCCGAAGCGCTCCGCCAGGTGCTCGATGATCCAGAGCGCGGCGGTCTCGCAGTCGTCCGGGGCCGCGGGCCAGGGGTGCTCGGGGGCCAGGCGGTAGTCGACGCCGACGACGGTGACGCCCAGCGCGTCGGCGAGCCTGCGGTTGCGGACGTCGCCGCCGGCCGCCGAGCCCATGTAGAACCCGCCGCCGTGGAGCTGGAGGACGACACCGGAGCTCGGCGCGCCGACCGGTTCGTGGATGCGGACGGGGACGCTGCGGCCGCCGGTGCTCGCGACCTCCTCGACCGCCGGCGGGTCCGCCGGGGCAGGGTTGCTGAGCCGGGCGCGCACGGCGAGCAGCTCGTCCATGTTCGCCGGGCCCTGTCCGGCCGGGCGGTTCGCGTAGAACTCGCTGGTCGGCTCGACGAGGGGCAGGAGCCGGGGATCGATCAGGTGGGTGCGTCCGAGGTTCATCGGGACCCGACGATACGACCGGGCCGGGGTGCCCGCCAGGACAAACAGGAGGGGTTGACCCTGACGCAGGGTCAACCCCACATCCTCGTCGCATGAACACTCGAACGGACATCGGAACGAGTCCCGGAGCCGGCGCGGGAGCGCCCGCTATCCACGTGCACGGGTTGGAGAAGTCGTACAAGGACCTGGAGGTCCTGAAGGGCGTGGATCTCGAGGTGGCACGGGGCAGCATCTTCGCCCTGCTCGGCTCCAACGGGGCCGGCAAGACCACCGTCATCAAGATCCTGTCCACGCTCCTCAAGGCCGACGCCGGCACCGCGAGCGTGAACGGCTACGACGTCGCCACGCACGCCGCCGAGGTGCGGAAGTCGATCAGCCTGACCGGCCAGTTCGCCGCCGTCGACGAGATCCTCACCGGGCGCGAGAACCTGATCCTGGTCGCGAGGCTGCGGCACCTCAGCAACCCCGGCAAGATCGCCGACGACCTGCTCGCCCGCTTCTCCCTGACCGACGCCGGCGAACGCAGGGCCGCCACCTACTCCGGCGGCATGCGCCGCCGTCTCGACATCTCGATGAGCCTGATCGGTGACCCGGCGGTCATCTTCCTCGACGAGCCGACGACGGGCCTCGACCCCGAGGCCCGCGTCGAGGTATGGCGAACCGTCAAGGCACTGGCCGACGGCGGCACGACCGTGCTGCTCACGACCCAGCACCTCGACGAGGCCGAACAGCTCGCCGACCGGATCGCGATCCTCCACCAGGGCCGCATCATCGTCGACGGCACCCTCGCCGAGCTCAAGGCCCTGCTGCCGCCCGCCAAGGTCGAGTACGTGGAGAAGCAGCCCACCCTCGAAGAGGTCTTCTTCGCCATCGTCGGCAACGGCACGACCAGTGAGGGCCGGCGATGAGCACGCACTTCTTCAGCGACACCGCCGCCCTGACCGGACGCTCCCTGACGCACATCGTGCGCAGCATGGACACGATCATCACCACCGCCGTCACCCCGATCGCGATGATGCTGATGTTCGTCTACGTCTTCGGCGGAGCGATCAACACCGGCACGGACAACTACGTCAACTACCTGTTGCCCGGCATCCTGCTCATCACCGTGGCCTCGGGTATCGCCTACACCGCGTTCCGGCTGTTCATCGACATGCAGGGCGGCATCTTCGAGCGGTTCCAGTCCATGCCCATCGCCCGGTCGTCGGTCCTGTGGGCGCACGTGCTGACGTCGCTGGTCGCCAACCTCGTGTCGATCGCCGTCGTCGTGCTGGTCGCGCTCCTCATGGGCTTCCGCTCCGGCGCGGGCCTCCCGGCCTGGCTCGCCGTGGCGGGCATCCTGGTCCTGTTCACGCTCGCGCTGACCTGGCTCGCGGTCATCCCCGGGCTCACCGCGAAGTCCGTCGACGGCGCCAGCGCGTTCTCGTACCCGCTCATCTTCCTGCCGTTCCTCAGCTCCGCGTTCGTGCCCACGGAGACCATGCCCGGCCCGCTGCGCTGGTTCGCCGAGAACCAGCCGGTCACCTCGATCGTCGACACGATCCGCGCCCTCCTGGCCCAGCAGCCGGTCGGCACCGACATCTGGGTAGCCCTGGGCTGGTGCGTCGGGATCCTCGTGATCACGTACTACTTCGCCATGGCCGCCTACCGCCGCAAGATCTCGTAGGGCACGCTGAGCAGCATGCTGACGATCGGCCAGGTGGCGTCGTACGCCGGGGTGACGGTGCGGGCGGTCCGGCACTATCACCAGATCGGGCTGCTTCCGGAACCGGAGCGAGACCGCTCCGGCTACCGGACGTACGACGCCGCCGCGCTGGTCCGGCTGATCCGGATCCGCACCCTTGCCGACGCCGGCGTTCCGCTGGCCAGGGTGCACGAGCTGCTCGACGCCTCCCCGGAGGAGTTCGCCCGAGCCGTCGAGGAGATCGACAGGAAGCTGCGCTCCGAGATGCGGCGTCTGCGGGAGAACCGCAGGAGGATCGCCAGGCTGGCGGCCGGGGAGAGCCTGGCGCTCCCGCAGAGCGTCCTGGGCTATCTCGAACGCCTGCGGGGCCTCGGGGTCGACGAGCGGTACATAGTGCTCGAGCGGGACGCCTGGATCATGATGGCGGCCCGACTGCCCCACGAGATCGACGACGTCATGGCGATGAAGCACAGGGAGCTGGACGACCCCGACGCGGTGCAGCTCTACAAGCTGATCAACGAAGCCGTCCGCTCGCCGGTCGACGACGCTCGGATCGTCGAGATCGTCGACGTCATGGAGCGGCTCGCGCGCCGGGCCGTCGAGGCCGGCGAGGTGGTCCAGGCCGACGACGACGGCCTCGACCAGCCGTTCGTGGACCTGCTGGACGCGCTGCCTGCCGAGTCACCGGGCGGCAGACGGATCATCGCTCTCCTGGAGGAGCGGGGCTGGAAGGGCTGGACCCGGATCGAGCAGGTGCCACCGTGAACCGACATCAGATAGGTCGCACCTGAACCCAACAACGCGGGCACCCCAGGTCGGGAACGGTTTCTGACCTGCGGTCGGGTGGGCCCCCCGGGGATCGAACCCGGAACCCGCGGATTATGAACCGGAGAATTTCATCGGTTAGCCGCTGGGTCTCGTCGCGTGCCATTCGGTGCGACAGCGCGGCTGCAGTTGGTGCTGTAGGTGTGCATAGGTGCTCGCTGTGTGCCAGTGATTCCGTGGGGTTACCGCTGGGCGTGCCGGCCGGAAAGGCCCAACCGCCGAGCCTCAGTGGTCCTTGATCACTATCCGGAACTGCGTCGCCGCGCGATCGGCAGCGAGAATCTCTTCCGGGCCGAGGAGGCGCACGTTGGCCTTCACCGGGTTCAGTACATCGGTGACGCCGGCCAGGACGAAGTCGCGGTCCGTGCGCGCGCGCCACCACTCCTTGGCGGTGAGGTTGAACTCCAGGCGGGGGCCTTGGATGCCCTTAACCTCTAGGTGTATGACTCGGGAGCCATCGCTGAATTCGAGGTCATATCCACAGCCGTCCTTCTGGCGGTCGGCGACGAACGTCCAGCCCAGGTTTGCGAGGTGCTGCGTGGCCAGAGCGACCGCACGTTCTTCGACGATCTTGTCGCGTTCGCGGTCGCTTGTTGTGCGCGGCCGCGAGGGGACGCGGACGGAGCCTTCCGCGGCCGGTCCCTCGGTGTACGCGGGTTCGCGCTCCGGCGACGGCTCCAGGTGGCCGTTCGCGCGACGAGCAGGAACCAGATCACCAACGACCTTCATCTCAGACGCCGGGAAGTCCGTGGTCACACGTTCTGCAGCGCGCCTGCCCCCAGCGTCAAGGCTGTCTTCCAGGTCATGGGCGTCCGGACGAGCGCCAGTGCCCTCAGCGACGATGCCCTGGTACTCCGGCCAGGAGATCGGAGTGATCACGTTGCCGATGTGCCTGTTGCTGATCTCTGCCCAATCAGCGCGAACAGGCGTATGGAATTCCTGGTACCCGCTCAGCTCTGCAGTCCATGGGCCCTGCCACCCTGGGGCGATGTACTCGATGCGGGCCGTGCCTGTGTAGCTCATCGGGTTCTCGCTGCCAATGCCCTCGTCGTAGAAGAGCACCAGCGTTCCTGGTCCGGCTTCGTTGAACGACGTCGTGCCGAGGAAGGTCGAGTCATAGGGGTAGTAGAGATTCTGGTCGCTATCGCTGGCGCCGTCGGCGACTACGTCGGTTGCGCTGAGTACGAAGCACCGCGGCGTCTTGCTTAGCCCGACGAGCATGCGGGAGTAGGCACGCACGGTCACGGTCGACCCGGCGCTGGTGTCCCAGTGCGGGTCGTACGTCAGGTCGAGCGCCTCGAGGATTGCCGCTGTCTTCTGATGGGCGGTCATCCCGTGGAATGGTTGACGCCCGGTGAGCGCAACATGGATCCGGTCCAGCGCCTCACTGACGACGGTCGAGCCCGAGGACGTCCTGACCGGGGCCGCATACAAGAGCCGCATCACCTCGTTGGCGATCGACTCCTTCGTCATCTTCTTCATCTTCAGGTCCGGCGCCTAGACCCAGAAGCCACGAAGCAGCTCACGCCGCGTGGCGGGCGCGGGAACGCGTGTGAACTCTCCGACACCGACACGGAAGAGCACGTCGATCCCGTAGGAGTGGAGGAGGGAGGTCAGGCTGTCGTTGGGGCGTTCGGGAAACAGCCCGGATACGACGTCGGGTGCCGGCTCGGCGCTCGTCGCGTAGTGCAGGAGCTGCGCGAGAACTTGGCGGACGCAACGTGTGTCGGCGGCGCTCTTCGCTTCGATCAGTTCGTGGGTTCCGTCGGAGACGACCTGGAGGTCTGTGACGCCGGCCGCGGTGCTCGTGCGTCCGAACTTCACGTCGTCGGGCAACGTCGCGGCGTATGCCTGGACGAGCGCGTTCTCGCCCCGGAGGATGACCCGTGTGCTCGCGGTGGTCGTGACCACCACTTCGTGGGTCGTGAGGCTCTCGATCGCTTGGAGCGGTCGTTTCGGGTCGGACTCAAGTTCCTCCGCCAGCTGGTCGTCGCGGCCGATATATGTCGCGGCCGCGGGCGTCGGGAGCTGGATCCCGAGCTCCTCGATGACCCTGTCCGCGGTGTCGCCCTCGTGAACGAGCATCCGTCGGAAGTTGAAGGCCTCCTTGTAGCCAAGCAGGCCATTCAGCACCTCGTACGGGATCTGCACCTCTTCGAACCGGGACAGGCTGTAGACGTGCTGGTAGGCGCCCTTCTCAGGGTGGGTGAGCCAGAGCGCTTGTGCGAACTCGTCGTTCTCGAACCGGAAGCCCACGGCGCCGATCGCCCACACGGCACCCTGCCCGGTGAAGATCACGGCGTCGCCCTCGTGGATCCGCTCGATCTTGTCTCGGTTGGTGTCGTAGGTCCCCCAGAACCGGACCTGGCCGTCGGGATGCAGGCGAAGCAGCTCAGTCTTCTGCTGGGTGGTCAGCGTGGCGTCGAAGACGGCGTCGCTGATGTCTACCTGCTTATCGAGCGAACGCTTCAGATTCTCGCGCCCGTCCTTAGCGCCTCGCGAAGGGTGGATCAGGAGGTTCGTCATCAGCGCTACGCGTCCTCTGGCTCGGTCTGCAATCGAGTGTGCTTGACTGCCCGCCCCCGTGAGGCCTCGGCACGGTAGCGGACTTCGTTCCGGGCGACCTTGTCGCCGGCGACCGCCACGAGGTCGGTCCCCGTCGCGTCGGCAAGGTAGGTCAGGTAGATCATGACGTCGGCGATCTCGTCCTCGAGGCGCGCGCGGAACTCCGACTCGTGGGAGAGGCGTTCCGCGACTTGGTCGTTCGTCAGCCACTGCAGCTCGGCGAGCAGCTCACCGACCTCGCCTGCCAGAGCCATCGCGAGGTTCTTCGGGGTGTGGAACTGAGACCAGTCGCGGGCGTCTCGGAACAACTTGAGCCGTTCGGTCAGATCGTCCAGATCGCGCACAGTGCGAGCCTAGCCTTCAGCGGTGAGGAGCGACCGTGCTGAGCGCTGCGGTCCGGGCGGCCCTGTGGGACGCGTCACAGCGCGTGATATGGTCCTCGGCGGAAAGCGCATCATGCGCTTGCCGGCCACGGTCCTCGTCGAGAGGCCCGCCGACGTACGTCGGGTGAGCCAGCCGGTCGTGAACCCATCCCATGGTGGGCAAACGACCCAGGGTGATCTGATCGGGAAGCACTTGGAAAGCGGGGCCCTGGGCCGGTCGCAGCCCAGCAGCGTCAGATGCTCTCGGTCGACGAGATCTCCTTTCGCCAGAATCGGCAACCACAGACGACCGTCTGTTCGTTGTTTGCGGCCACGGGAGCTGAGGAGCTCACACGTGACCGATTCACAGCACACCCCTGCCATCGAGCCGACGCCCGCTGGCCAGAACACCCCGATCTTCCAGGCGCCCATGGCGGCGTCCGCGCCTGTGTCGGCCGTCGTCGAGACCACCATGTCGAGCAACCCGGACGGCGCGGCGCCTGCAACCTCACCGACCGTCACCTGGGGCGCTGAGGAGATCACACTGCTGGACGAGCGACCGATGCCGCTCACCATGCACGACGTCGGCCTCAAGCGTCGCTCAGTGGTCGTGGAGCTCGGCAGGAGCCCTCGGATCGCTATCACTGAAGAGGCCGCCTACACCCTCACCTACGCTGCCACCCCTAACAGCTGGAGCGTCGTGCGGGAGACCGCCAAGCACGACATGCTCACCCCCCGTCGGCCGAGCGCGATGCGGATCTACGAGATCGAAGCAGACCTCATGCTGCCGCAGCTGGCTGTCGGGCCGCAGCCACGCACCGAGACCGACCCCAACATCGTCGCAGCACCTCGCGTCCGTGGTGGTCTCGACGAGAACGGCAAGCCGATCGCCGACTACCAGATGACCTTCCGCGACCAGGAACACCTGGAGGACTGGACCCGCGAGGTAATCAAGAGCACCGACAAGCAGGGCGGCGACTACCAGACGTCGATCATCGAGAAGGGCGTCTCCGAGCCCATCACGGTTGTCTTCGGGACGATCACCCTCGAGGACGCCGGCGACGGGGCGCCCTCCTCGTTCACGGTCCCTGTGATCATCGACGGCATCACGCGTGCCGTCCGCAGCTGGCAGGTCCGCCTCGGCTTCGAAGCCCGTGACATCGACCAGGTCGCGGACGCGATCATCTCCAGCACGATCCGCCCAGCCGAACCAGGGCGGGCCAACCGGACTCACCACGAGCGGGTTCTGGAGACGCGCAATGCCGCCACCGACGCGTGGCGAGCGGACTGGACCACCAGTCACATCCAGGGAGCTGGCAGAAAAGAGGTCGAGGCCGGCCTCCGGACGGCGCAGGCACTAACGCTCCGTGGCCGTCTCGTCGTCGGATGCACGACCGCGACGACTTGCCATCTCGAGGTCGAGGACCGATTCCCTGACGCGGCTTCGGAACTGGTCCGCTTCACCCAGGAGAACAAGGCCTGGCGCCCCGAGGCCAGCGCCGCCAACGCCATGCACGGCGTCGTCCGTTCCCTGAAGGGGACCGGCGACATCACGGACACGGCCATGGCGGACTTCCTTCTGGGGACGTTCCCCGTCGATGACCTGGTGCCGATGACTGCCCAAGCCCTGAAGTGCTCCCAGAACTTCACCGTGAGCCAGGCGGCCCTGTACAGAGCGGCCTTCGTCCTGCGGTTCTTCACCCGCCCCGGGACCTTCAAGCGCAGCAAGGCCGATCTCCGGACCAGCCTAAATGCCGGGCAGATTCGCGATGCCCGGTACGCCCACATCCTCTCCCCGCTGGTGGAAGCGCCGTGGCGCCTGCACAAGGCCAGCAGCCTCGCGCAGGCCAGGAACGCGTACAAGCGAAACGGCGCACTGACAAAGCCGGTCCGTGAAGCCTGGGACATCGTGGTCGACACCCCGATGAACCTGTATGCCAAGGCCGTGGCCGGCGACGGGGACGCCCGGATCACTCTCATGACCGCCGGGGGCGCGGCGCTGATCGCCGACCGCTTCCTGACCACCGAGGTGGTCGCCGGTGTGGGCAGCGGCGGGCAGTACGAGGCGCCCTGGCGTGCTGGCTCGATCTCCGAGGTCATCGAGCTCCTCGGCCACGAGAAGAACCATCGCGGTCTGCTCCAGCTCGCGCTGGCGATGCAGGAGTTCCAGGTCGACAAGGAGGCCGCGAACGGCCTGCCTCCGCTGGAGCGGCAGCGCCGCTCCACGACCGAACCGTCGCACTTCTACCTCCTCCACGCCGCCGCTGACGACCTGCTCGCCACCCAGACGGACGGCGTCCACCGTGAGAAGGGCAGCGAGGTGGAGCTCACGACCCAGTTGCTCCTCCTGATCGCGGACTACGACGGTACGCGTCGGAAGCCGACCGGTTCGGATGGCGGTGGCAAGGGCGGCACTCCGAGCCCTCGTAAGACGCTGCAGGACATCGTCGACAGCTTCATCTCTCAGATGAGGAGCCTCGATGAGTCGGGCACGACGCTGACGACCAAGGGCGGCCAAGACACCACTGTCTTCTACGTGGACGAGGCGTCCCAGCTCGAGATGGGCAAGACCCACCGAAAGCTCGGCGCGGTTATCGACTGGATCGGTGACCGCGCCCTGACAGAGCAGCCGGTGTGGGTCCCTGAGCCTGATGAGAACGACGAGTTCACGGAGGACGTCGAGCAGGACGCCGAGGAGTGGGGCGCATGAACCGTCCAACGATGCTGGAGGGGCCTTACGGCCTTCACTGGCAGACCATGAGCCGGCTTGTCCAGTACTACGCCGTCGGCGACGAGTGGGACCCGCTCCGGCTGTGGGGGCTCCCTGCGAGTGGTGACCCGGAGCCTCTGCCCAAGGTCGGGCCTGCCGTCTACACCGCGGTCAGCAGCGACCGCTGCTTCTGGGTCGGCCAGACGCAGAATCTGCATGACCGGTTCACGAGCCACATGGCGATCCCATACCGCCGCCACCGCTGGCTGTACGTCGGTGCCATGGTGCTCAAGCCGGATACCCCGGCGGCTATCGTCAACCGGCTGGAGACGGAGACCGCTCAGCGCCTCCGTCCTGCCGACGGGAAGGCCTGGCCCCAGGCCGCGTGATGCGCATATCCCGTGCCCACCGCCAAGGCCGGTGGGCACGGGATACGTGCATCCGATCAAAGCGTCAGACAAGGGCGGGATGTGTTCCTACACGCTTCAGGTGTATGATCTTCCTGAAGGGTGGACCTGCTGCCCTCGTAAGGAAGGGGGCCACCCGGTGGCCAAGACCAAGACCTCGGGCTCGACAGAGTTCGACAAGCTTCGTGACCAGATGGCTTCTGACCGCGCACTCCGCAACGAGGTTCGCGACTCGCTCTTCGCCATGACAGAACAGATCAACGTGTCTGACCGGGGATCCCGGTTCGTCGCCGGTGGCACTGTGGAGTGGATCGTGGCATCAGCCTGCTACGCGGCCGACGTCATCGCGCTCCCCGAGGGCCACAACGCCAACGGGTTCGACCTCGCCGGCGTCAGCGCAGTCGTCAAGGGTCTCTTCTCCATCAAGAGCAGCCTCTCGCCGGCCAGCGCGTTCAGGATCAGCAACGGCATCAACGGTGCCGGGAAGGGCTTCGTGGAGCCGACGATCTTCCTCCACAAGCGGCTCGGCGGCATGGTCTTCGCCGACCCTGCAGTCCACGTCGAACTGGCGAACCACGCCACCAAGAAGGCTGACGCTGTCGTCCTGAGCCTGAAGGCGATCATCGAGCATGCGCAGCAGCATCCGGAGTGCGTCATCTCCCTGGAGATTCCGTACAACCAGGGTCGCGGGACCTACGACCCGGCGCTGAGCTTTGCGCAGCGCCTCCTCCGTGAGGGCAACTACCCCAACCTCAAGCGACTCTTCGCCGAGGTAAAGCCCACGGGCAACACCATCTCCGTGGAAGTCGGTAAGCTCAAGCAGCTCCGGGACGACGGTGTGCTGAACCAAGACCAGTTCGAGCGTGCAGTGGATCGGTTGCTCAAGGGCTGACATGGCGGTCGGCCGCTTGTCATGGCACTTCGCATCGACGTGGCGCAGGCGTCCCTGGGGGCGTCAGGCCGTGCTTGCTCGTCGAGGTGAGCATGGATCAGTAGGGGCCGACGACAGGGCCCCATCCGGTTTGGGATGGGGCCCTTATTCGCATGGGATTTCCGGCTATGCGGCGCTGGTTCGCTGGGCTAGTTGCTGAAGTTCCACGGGGGTCCGGCGGCTGAGTTGCATTAGGTCACGGATCGCCTGCCGTGCCAGCGGGTGCGACCGGATCTGTTCGGGCGCCAGTTCCTCCGCCTCGAGCAGAGCGGCAACGGCCTCGCCAACCTGCCGACGTTGTGTGTATGCCCGCGCCTTGTCGAGCAGCAGCCGACTCTGTCGCTCTGCCGAGAGCTCGGTCGTGTCGATCTGCTCAGCCAGGTCCAGGGCCATCCCCGCGTCGCCCAGGTCGACTGAAGCGGTAACTGCATGAATTTCCACGTTCGCCGGGCCGAACTCGGTTCCGAAGTCACTCCGACCGGGGCCGACAGCTGCGGCGACGGCGCGGGCCTGATCCAGCCACCTGTGTGTGGCCGTTCTGTCTCCCTCCCGTGAGCTGATCACGGCTCGGACGAGTTGCAACGCCCCGTAGAGCGACTTGCCCTCGGTGCTCAGCGAACCGTCGTCGAGCTTCGGTTGAAGCGCCCGGATCGCCTCGGATGCGGCGTATTCAGCCTGCTCCGGGCGCTGGACTCGCAGAAACGTGTGGGCCAGACGGAACGTGCCGGCCAACACCTCCAGCGGCTGCCCAGACCTCCCAGCGGCGGCAATGGCACGGTCGGACGCCACCCACGCCGCGTCCGCCTCGTCCTGCCGCGCCAGCACCGCGGCGGTGACTTGGTAGACCTGGGCGAGAACCTCGTGCTCGGCATCCGTCGCGGTACTGCGTCGCACCCGGCGTTCGAGCATCGGAATGAGCGTGACGAGCTCCTCCCCAATCTCGCTGAACGCCGAGGCGTGGGCCAGTTCCCACAGTCGGTCAACGTGCTCGCGCAACTCGTCGATCGGCCGTTCGTCGGCCGGTGCTGAGTCCTCCAGCAGGGTCGCAATCCCCGGGTATCCGGTTAGGGCCAGGCGGACGCCGTCCAGGTCGCTGCCTGGTTCGGCCGGACCGTCGCCGACTGGCTCGGCGGCATCCGAACGCAGGTCCAGCACGGACACCTCAAGGGCGTCTGCCAGCGTCTGGAGCGTGGAGAGCCGGTCTACCGGCAGCACCCCACGTTCGACCTGAGACACCCAGGACTCCGACCTGCCGAGTTCTGCGCCGAGGTCCTTCTGCGAGAGCTTCCGCTCCTTGCGCAGTGCTGCGACGCGCGCTCCGAAGATCTTCTGGTCACTCACCCTGTGCGTACCCCTTTCCGTCGACGGCAGTGAGCCAGTCGACCTCGACGTCATCGACCAGCGCCTCACGGCCCGCAAGGAACTTGCGGGTGTGCGGCTGGCGCTCGTGCTCGTCGAACGCGGCCCGGTCGCGGTAGAGCTCGTAGAAGATCCGCTGGTCCGGCTGCCCCTCGACGAGGTGGTTCACGTAGACCAGCGTGCCGGGCTCTGAGGCCCGGATTCCTGCCAGCGTCTCGGCCACGAGCGCGTCGAACGCCGCTGCGGCGCCTTCCTTCAGCGTGAAGCGAACCGAAAGCCCGAACTGCCCAGCCATGTGCACTCCTGTCTCAGAACTCCTGTTGGTAGCAACATGCTACCGGTCGCAGAAAAAATGCGGGCGGCTGTTGACACGCAGAAAAACTGCGGGTTAGGTTCAACCCACACCAGCCGGACCGACCATCGGTCCGGCCTGAGGCACCAGGGGGTCGAGCAATGACGCAGAGGACTGAGGATCTGGCAGCCGCAAGGCGGCTGCTCCTCGCGCTGTCCGAGGGCCTGATTAAGGCCGGCCGACTGCTCGTCACGGCTGGCCTGGTCGACGACGGCCGGGCCGTGGCACGGATGCGCGCCGAGGTCGTGCTGATGCGCAAGCGAGTTCGCAAGGTCCACAACGCCGCCATCGCCGCCGCGGGCGGCGACACCGCTACGGGGGAGAACCGATGACCACCTACACCGCACTTGCCGCGTTCGATGACGACGAGCCCACGGTCGACGACCTGGCTGCTCTCGTCGCCGAGGAGCCCGTCGTTTCGGCCGAGGTCGCCGTGGTGGACGCCGAGTGCCGGCTGGCCACCTCGCCGGACGAGGTCGCGGTCAAGGCGCACCGCAACGCGGTCACCGCGCTGAACACGGTCCTTCGTACCCGTGCCGGCCGCGCCACCACGACAGCCCCGGCGTACGCGCCGGGTAGCCCGCTCTCGACGGCCCGCCGGGTCGTCATCCGTCCTGCCACCCGCACCGCCTGAGAAGGAGCTACCGCCATGGTCACCATGTCTCTGTTCTTCGTCCTGCTGGTCATCGTCGTCGCTGGCGTCTCGCTCAAGAAGACCGGCAACGGGTCTCTCGTCCTGGGCATCCTGTTCGGCCTGGCCCTCGCCACCACGGCATTCGGCGCCCCGGTCCTGGACGCTGCCCAGGACGCGCTCAACGGCCTCATCTCCGGTGTCTCGTCCGTGGCGGGTGCCTGATGACGAACCCCAACGAGCGCCTGCACGGCGCCCCGGACGACGGGCTGCCCAACGACGACGAGCTGTCCGCGATGGTCTACGGCACCACCCAGGACGCTCCTGCCGTCGGGCCCGGCACGGCCCTGGCCGAGCCGGACGCCACCTTCGACGTCGTCGACTACGACAACGCACTGTCCGGCGAGGTGATCGACGCCCCGGCCGAGCCGGAGCCGACGACGGCGCCCAAGGCGCCCCGGGTGATCGAGCACCGTCGGGCAGACCAGCGCGAGGTGCTGCCGGACTGGCTCAAGTCCCGTGCCGCGTTCATGGCCACTGCCCGCTGGGCCGTCGGCTACGGCTCGCACGTCTGCGCCTTTCACGCGGTGCGCCTGCCGGTGTACGCGCTCAAGCTCGCCGGTCGCGCTCCGGTCGGCGCGGGCCGGATCACGTCGGCCGTGTGGCGTTGGGCTGCCGACTCGGACAACGTCGAGACGCGGCGTGCGCTGCTGGCGTCGACCAAGGGCGACCCGAACGCATACCTGAAGGTTCGCGGCGACGCCCGCGCCGTGGCCCGCCGCCGCGGTGGCCTGGCCGTGTTCGGCCTCGCCACGGCGGCCGGCGGTGCCGCCGCGGTAGCCACGCTCGCCGATCCGGTGTGGCAGGGCGCGACGGCCGCCGTGGCGCTGGGCGTGCTGGGCATCGTCGGCCGCAACCGTGACGCCAAGATCACGGGCAACGCCACCGCCGAGGCCAAGATCCCGCCACTGACCGCTGACCTGATCAAGGACGCGCTGCTGGCGCTGCGCCTCGGGTCGGTCAACCAGGGTGTCAAGCAGGACGACAAGGCCATCCGGTTCCTGTCGATCGTGCGCGACGGCGCCGGGTTCCGCGCCGACATCGACCTCCCGCCGGGCGCGACGGCGGCGGAGGTCATGGAGAAGCGTTCGCAGCTCGCCTCAGGCCTGCGCCGGCCGATGGGCTGCGTCTGGCCCGAGGGCGACCCCGACGTTCATGAGGGGCGTCTGATCCTGTACGTCGCGGACAAGTCGCTGAGCGAGTCCAAGCCCGCCGAGTGGCCGCTGGCCAAGAAGGGCACCGCGAACCTGTTCGACCCGATCCCGCTCGGGCAGGACCCGCGCGGGGGAGCGGTGGAGACCACGCTCATGTTCTCCGCCGGGATCATCGGCGCCATCCCGCGCATGGGCAAGACGTTCACGCTGCGCCTGCTGCTCCTGGCCGCTGCCCTGGACCCGCGCGTCGAGCTGCACGTGCACGACCTCAAGGGCGGCGCCGACCTGGCCCCGCTGGGCAAGGTCGCGCACTACTACCGCTCCGGTGACGACCCCGAGGACATCGCCGCTCTGCTGGCCGACCTCAAGGCCATGCAGAAGGAGGTCGGCCGCCGGGCACGCCTGGTGCGGACCGAGCTGGTCGGCGACCCGCGCTGCACGGAGGGGAAGGTCACCGACGAGCTGGCGTCGGACAAGTCCCTGCGTCTGCACCCGATCCTCGCCGCCTACGACGAGACACAGGTCCTGTTCGAGCACCCCGAGGTCGGCAAGGAAGCCCGCGCGATCGTCGAGGACCTGGTCCGCCGTGGCCCGTTCGTCGGGATCATGGTCTGGCTCGCCACCCAGCGCCCCGACGACAAGTCGATCCCCAAGTCCGTGTCCTCCAACGCCGGCCTGCGCCTGGCCCTGAAGGTCATGGACGCCACGGTCAACAACATGATCCTGGGACCGGGCATGTACGGGTCGGGGTACTCCGCGACCACGTTCTCCCGCAAGGACCGGGGCGTGGCCTACCTCGCGGGTGAGGGCGACGACCCGATCATCGTGCGCACCGCGTACATCGACGCCCCCAAGGCCGAGACCATCGCCGACCGTGCCCGCGCCGTCCGTGAGGCCAAGGGGTACCTGACGGGCATGGCCGCCGGCGACGAGCCCGCAGACACCGACCACTCCACGATCCTGGACCACCTGCTCGCGGTGTGGCCCGCGGAGGACCCGGGGTGGCCCACCGGGAAGGTCTGGTCCGACGAGCTCGCCGCACGCCTGGCCGCGTCCAAGCCCACCCTCTACACGGGCTGGGACGCCGCCCAGGTCAACGCCGCTGCCAAGCGCCACGGCGTCACGTCCAAGAACGTCAAGAACGGCGGCGCGGTCCGTAAGGGCCTCGTCCGCGATGAGCTCGTTGCCGTCCTGTCCGACGACCTGCCCGACTTCACCACCCTCACCGACGAGACCAAGGAGGACTGACCATGAGCACCACGCACACCACCACCGATGCACCGCGGCGCGGGTCGCGCCGCCTGGTCCTGGGCGGAGCCGTCTCCGTCGCCCTCATCTCCACCGTCTCCGCCTACCTCGCGATGGTCGGGTTCGGGCGGGACGTCCTGGGTATGGACGCTGCCACCGCGTACACCACGGCGGGCGTGTTCGAGCTGTCCCTCGTGACTGTCGCGCTGCTGGCGCGTGAGGCCGCTCGGGACAACCGGCCCGGCGGCACGCTGCTCACGCTCACGTGGGCGCTGTCGTCCGCCTCGGGCGTGTTCGCCGCCGTCCACGAGGTCTACCTCGACCACGCGGCCGGCGCGGTCCTGTTCCGGTTCATCGTGCCCCTGCTGGCCGCCCTGATGTGGCACCTGGCCCTCATCGGTGACCGCCACCTCGCGTCCGGGGCGACCTGGTCCGGCATCCGGCAGACCATGCGGATGCACGCCCTGTTCCTGACCACCGAGGACGCTGTCCGGGCGCACGCCGCCGACGACGGCACACCCGCCGCCCACCGCGCCATCGTCCGGGCCGAGGCCCGCCGCCGGGCCGCCCGCGCCGTCGCCCTCAAGTCCGTGCCCCCGGCCGAGATGCGGACCCGGACCGCGGAGTGGATGGACTCCCTGTCCGCCGTCGCGGACGCCGTCACGGACGTGGCCCGCCTGCACGTCGAGGCCAACAACCGCGTCGCCGGACACCTCACCACCGGCCCCGTGTCCGGGGCGGACTACGCGGACAAGGCGGCTGAGGCTGTCCGGGCCGAGGTGGCGGACATCCTCGCGGACACCACAGCGGACAGCGATCGCCTGTCCGCCACCCCGGCAGCCGGACAAGACACCACGACTGTCCGGGCCACCGTCCGGCCCAAGTCGCCCCGGACCGTCCGCCCGACCGCGTCGGCCGCTGACCGGGCCGTCCGCCTCGACATCGTGTCCGGGCTGCTGGCCGAGGACCCGGACGCCACCGCCAGCGACGCCCTGTCCGCCCTGGCGGACAAGGGCCACCACGTGACCGACCGGACCGCCCGCCGCCTGCTGGCCGACGCCCGACTCACCACCGCCACCCCGGCCCCGGTCGCCCCGGCGCTGCTGGTCGCCGTCGAGGCCTGACACAAGGAGCTACCCAAGCCCACCCGCCCGTCCCCGCACCACCCACCGTTGGAGGAACCGTGAACCAGAACGACGACATGACCCCGCAGGAGTACGCCGACCTGGTCCGCGACGCCCGTGCCCTGGTCGCCGGCATGGAACGCGCCACCCGCCGCACCGCCACCGTGTTCGTCATCGCGATGGGCGCCACCATCGCCGCCACGGCCCTCGACCTGGACCTGGCCGCCTCGTTCAGCTCCGTGACCGCGGTCCTGGCGTTCGCCTCCGCGCTGATCCTGCTCATGGCCCGGATCGCCCTCGGGCCCGCGCCCGCCGAGGTAGCCACCACCACCCCCACGCCGGCCCTGTCGGGCCCGGCGAGCGGTAGCGCAGGACCCGCTACCGGTAGCGGCCCCGCTACCGCCGAAAACGGCGTGATTCCAACGAAGTAGCGGGGTAGCGCCCCCTCCCGGCGCACCCCGAAACCCCCACCTCACGCACTGCTGAGGGCACGGCGGGCCGCTACCGCTACCTGCCGTGCCCCTACCCCACCCATGCCAAAAACAGGCCGCACACCAGGAACGGAGACCCGCCATGACCAGCACACCGCCCGCCGATCGCACGTACTCCCGTCAGGTCATCGCCGCGTGGCTGCACGGCTACACCACCGGCCACAACGTCGGCTGGCACGACGGCCGCACCGCCGGGCACGCCGAGGGGTACGACGCCGGGCACGCCGACGGCATCCCTACCGGCCGCCGCCTGGCCGACGACGAGGCCGCCGCCAGGTTCCGCCACAACCGCGCCATCTCCGCCGCCATCCGCCCGAACCTCGCCCGACCGCTGCCCTACGGCGCGGCCAAGCCGCGGGCGACGCCCGCCGACTGCTTGGCCACCTGGCCCACACCACCCGCCCTGCACTCCGTCCGTCACGCCGCCTGACCCCGAGGGAGACACCACCATGAAGCACACCACCCGCCACCTGACCGTCCTGCCGGCCCTGCCCGCACGCCGCGTCGAGGCGTTCGTCCTCGACGTGCACCGCACGCACGAGAGCTGGTGCTACTGGCCCGCCCAGGACGGACAGCGCGAACGGTTCGAGCTCTCCGAGGCCCAGGCCGGCACCTACCCCGTGCGCGCCGAGACCAGCCCCGACGGCAAGCAGCTCGCCGTCGTCGACCTGGACACCTACGTCACCCGCCGCACCACCTGGCGATGGATCTTCCCCCGCACCGAGCGGCCCTACGCCCGCACGGTGTCCGACGTCGCCTGGCTCGCCGACGAGGTCGCCGACGGCATGCCGGCGATGACCGACGACGACGGCACCACGCTCGCCACCTGGCGGCGCGTCACCGAGGACGGCACCCGATGACGCCCGCACTCAGCCTGCCCCTGGGCCGCCCGCTGCGGGTGGGCGGGCTGTTTGCCGGGTACGGCGGCCTGGAGCTGGCCCTGCAGCTCGCGTTCGGTGCCGTCGACCTTGAGTGGCTGGCCGAGGTCGACCCGGCCGCGTGCCGCATCCTCGCGACCCGGTTCCCCGGTGTGCCGAACCTCGGTGACGTCACCGCCGTCGACTGGGCGGCAGCGGCGCCGATCGATCTGCTGGCGGGTGGGTCGCCGTGTCAGGACCTGTCCCAGGCCGGCAAGCGCCTCGGCATGACCGAGGGCACCCGCTCGAACCTGTGGGTTGCGATGCGCGAAGCCATCGCCGTCACCCGTCCCCGCTTCGTCGTATGGGAGAACGTTCGTGGAGCCTATTCAGCCTGTGCCCAGTCAGAGGTCGATAGCGAGCTGGGACCCTGCCCGCGATGCCTGGATCCGAACACCTCAGCAGGACATGCTCCCCATCTTCGAGCCCTCGGACGTGTACTCGGAGACCTTTCCAGTCTCGGGTATGACGCTGCGTGGACAGGCTTACGCGCTGCCGACGTCGGCGCCCCGCACGGGCGCTTCCGCGTCTTCGTCCTTGCCTGGGACACCACCCAGGAGGGCAACCTCGAGCCTGCCGCTGGTGCCACCGGGCTGGGAGGGCGAGCCACTCTTGCCGACGCCGAAGACCACCGACGCGAAGGGAGCCTCGCCGGGCGACCTGCGCCGCTCCGAACCGGGCCTGCGAGCGTTGCCGATGGTGCTGGCGATGCCAGCGCCACAGCGCCCGACGGACGGCGGAAGCCCGGCGCCGGCCAAGCGTCGGCGGGACGGGCATCAATCGACGCTGGCCGATCAGATGGAGCAGCTGTGACCCATCTCCTGCCCACCCCGGCGGTGAACGACATGGGCGCGGGTAAGACGGTCGGGGCGTGGGATGCGTGGACACAGCGGATGCGTGCCCGGCACGGCAACGGCAACGGGCACGGCAACAGCCTGCACATCGAGGCCCTGCGCATGCTGCCCACGCCCCGGGCCACCGACGGCACCAAGGGCGGCCCGAACCAGCGCGGCTCGGCCGGGGACTTGATGCGGCCTAGCGCCGTCACTGATCACCAGGCGTTCGGCGTCTACACCCCGGCCATCCAGCGATGGGAATCGACCCTCGGGCGGCTCACGCCGGCGCCCACGGAGCCCACCGGACGCGGCGGCGCGCAGCGCCTGGCGCCGCGGTTCGTGGAGTGGATGCAGGGCCTGTCTGGTGGCTGGGTCACCGACACCGATACCACCCGCAACGAACAGCTCCGGGCCCTAGGCAACGGCGTCGTCCCGCAACAGGCCGCCGCCGCCCTGCACCGCCTGCTCGCTCTCCACGCCGCTGTTACCAGCGATGAGCACGTGAGTGAACGGCCTGCCGAACCGACCGGCCTCGCGGCCTGACAGGAGGACACCATGACCGCACATCCCATCGGTGCCATGCCCGGCCGGGCCGTTCCGGTCCTACTCACCCCTGACGAGGTCGCAGACATGCTGCGCATCCCCGTTCGCTCCCTGTACGTGCAGCGCTCTGCTGGTCGCCCGACGCCACCCGGCGTGAAGATCGGCCGTCACCTGCGCTACCGCCTCTCGGACGTCGAGGCGTGGATCGAGGACCAGTTCACCCGGAGTGCAGCATGAGCGCCCCGCAGCCCGACGAGGCAGCCCCCGAGGGCACCGCGACCGACCCGGCAGCGCCCGCCGTGGCGTCCGATGGTGCACCGGAGAAGAAGACCGCCGCCGCGGTCCTGGTGGACCTGGCACTCCAGCGGTACGACCTCGGATGCACCCCGGACGGGGACGCCTACGCGGTGCCGCGCACGGGCGGGAACGTGGTGCGGATGCTGCGCGGCGGCCGGTCCTCGCTGCGCGCCGAGCTCGCCAAGGCGTACCGCCAGCAGACCGGCGCCATCGCGGGACAACAGGCCCTCGCTGACGCCCTGCTCGTCCTCCAGGGCACGGCAGGCGAGGCCGAGCCGGAAGAGGTCCACATCCGCGTTGCCGAGCACGACGGCGCTACCTGGATCGACCTGGGCGACGCCGCCGAACACGTCGTGCGCGTCGGTGTCGACGGGTGGTCCGTCGTCACCGAGGCCCCGGTGCTGTTCCGCCGCACCGCCCTGTCTGGCGCGCTGCCGATGCCGGAGCCGGGCGGCACCCTGGACGACCTGTGGGCGCTGATCAACGTCACCGAGGCTGACCGGCCGCTCGTGCTCGGGTGGCTCGTCGCCGCCCTCGGGTGGGCGCACATCCCGCACCCCATGCTCGCTTTGCTCGGTGAGCAGGGCACCGGGAAGTCGTCCGCGACGAAGAACCTGGTCCAGCTCGTGGACCCGTCCCCAGTGCCCTTGCGTAAGCCGCCCCGCGACGCCGACGGGTGGGTCACCGCCGCCTCGGGTTCCTGGGTGGTCGGGCTGGACAACCTGTCCACGATCCCGCCGTGGCTGTCGGACTCGCTGTGCCGGGCCGTGACCGGAGACGGCGACGTGCGCCGCGAGCTCTACTCCGACGACGGGCTGTCGGTGTTCTCGTTCCGCCGCGTCATCCTCATGAACGGGATCGACGTCGGAGCCATGGCACCCGACCTCGCGGACCGGTCCATCGTCGTCAACCTGGACAGGATCACCGAGGACCGCCGCCGTCCCGAGTCGCAGCTCGCCACCGCGTGGGAGTCGGCGCACCCGCGCGTGTTCGGTGCGCTGCTGGAACAGGTGCGGATCTGCAAGACCCGGATGCCGTCTGTTCGTCTGGGGACGATGCCGCGCATGGCGGACTTCGCCATGGTGCTCGCAGCGCTGGACCAGGTGCACGGCACCGACTCCCTGACCGCGTATAGCGACCAGGCCAACAGCCTGGCCCTCGACGCTGTCACGTCCGATCCGTTCCTGGCGGCTCTCACCGAGACGATCACCGAGGCGTGGCAGGGCACCGCTGCCGACCTCCACGCCCTGGTCCAGCCCGACGGGCTGCCCCCGCGCACGTGGCCGCGCAGCGTGCGGGCCGTGGCCGGGGTGATCAAGCGGAACGCGCCGGCGCTGCGGTCGGCGGGCTGGACCGTGGACGACCTCGGCACCCGGAACAAGCAGAAGGTCACCGTCTGGGCGCTCACTCCACCTGAGATGGCCCGTATTCAACCCCCGCAACACCCGCAACCCCCGTCATCGCAGGTCACAGCGTTGCGCGAGGCGGGGGTTGGCGGGGGTAGGCGGGTCAACGGCGGGGGTTCAACCCCCGCCTACCCCCGCCAACACCCGCCTACCCCGGCCGACTTCGACGCTCTGACCAGCACAAACGGGGGAGCGGGGGTTGCGGGGCGGAAATGCGGACCATCTCAGGTCGCCGCCTGCGACGACTGCGGAGAACCGCTGACCGGCCCCGGCTACACCACCCGATGCCGCCCCAACCACGACGTCACGACCCTGGAGGTCATCAACCATGTCGCGTAAGCCAATGCCCGTGGGCACCCACGGCAAGATCAACACCACCCCGTACTACAACGGCGCTCGGGTAGTTGGGAGCGGGAAGACCTGGCACACGCTGGACGGCGAACAGATCCCCGTTAAGCACCTCCGATGGGCCGCGAGGTGCCGGTTCCGCGACAACGACGGCCGCACCCGCCCCGTCGAGGCATGGGGAGGCACACGCACCGAGGCAGAGCAGCGTCTCCAGACCGAGCTCACCACCCGGAAGCGCACTTCGTCGGACACGATCACCGCAGACACCCGCCTCGATGTGCTCGCGGACTACTGGCTACGAACGAAAGTCGATCCGAGTAGCCGGGCTGTCGGCACGCGACAGACCTACAGGTACATCACGGAGCACTACGTCATCCCCGGCCTGGGCGGTCTCCGCTTGCGAGAATGCACGGTCTCGCGCTTGGAGGCTTGGACTGCGGCCGAGGCGGCTAAGCACCCGGCGAACGCGCGGATCGCGTTGACCTGCCTCAAAGGCATGCTGGACTCTGCGGTCCGTGAGGACGCGATCAGCGTGAACCCGGCACGGTCGGTCACCCCAGTTCCCGCTACGGTCTCCAAGGACGTTCGTGCCCTGGATGTGGCGGGAGTCGTCGAACTGCGCGCGACGCTTGCTGCTGACGCAAAGGCGGTGGAACGGGGCCTTCCCGACCTGGTGGACGTCATGCTCGCCACAGGATGCCGTATCGGCGAGGCCCTGGCGCTCCGCTGGTCGGAGGTCAACCTTGACGAGCACATCGTCTATCTCACCGGGACTGTCGTCCGCGAAAACGGCGTCGGCCTGTTCCGGCAGGACACCACGAAGGGTAAGAAGCCGCGCGGCTACTTCGTTCCGAAGTTCGCGATGACCATGCTGGAGCGCCGCGCCGCCGAGGTTGCACCCGGACCCCTTGATCTGGTGTTCCCGTCAGCGAGACAAGGCCTCCGGGAGGGGAGCACAGTCGAGAAGCAGTGGCGGAAGTTCCGCGAACAGCACCCACAGTGGACCTGGATCACGCCTCACACATTCCGTAAGAGCGTCGGCACCGCGGTAGGGCGCGGCGCGGACATCGAGGCTGCCGCGAAGCAGCTTGGGCACACGAGCTCGTCCATCACGGCGAAGTACTACGTCGAGACCCCGAAGGTAGGGCCGGACCACCGGGAGATCCTGGAGAAGTTCGGGGGCTGAGCGCGCCTGGTGCCGCTGGGCGAGGAGTAGTTGACGAGATCATCCCAGGTCGGAGAAACGATCCGACCTGGGGTGATCTCGTCAACTCGAAAAGTTGGGGCGCCGGAGGAAGGGCCGCGCTTCGAGCGGGGTGTTGTGCTCTCGACGGATAGGGCGTTCTCCTGATTCACCCTCACAACTCCTAGTGGAAGACGTATCCCACTGGAACGATGACCCCAGCAGCAAGGACCTCTCTTGGTTGCGGGCTCGTCCGCAATATTTGATACCGACCGCGCTTCTAAATCGGCGGCGGCCAACGCAGTGGCACTCGCACGTGCTACGGAACGGATTGCCGTGGCGCCACGAATCGAAACACTAACTGTCCGCAACCTGCGTTCGGTCGGTGACAGCAAGGTCACCCTCCGGTTCCCCGAGTCAGGGGCGCTCGTGCTGCTCGGGGAGAATAACGCAGGAAAGAGCAACGTAACACGCGCACTAGATATAATTTTCGGCGACATCTGGCCCGGGAACAAGAAGTTGGACGAGCATGACTTCCACGGACGTGACAGCGATGGACTGGAAGTCGAGGTCAGCGCTCAAGTGTCAGGGGTCCCATGCGGATACTGCCGAGATGGCGAGGTGCGGTCCTTCAAATGGACGTTCGACCCCCAGGACCTCGCACCGGACGGAAATCCGACCAAGTATCGGTTCGCCTGCTCTAACAGATTCTGTGACAGAAGTTTCGTAAAAGGCGAAATGCGTTCGGCATTGTCGGCGGCTGTGCTGGATGCTAATCGGCGGCTGGATTACCAGCTAAGTTACGCGAGTAAGGTCACAATGTTGTCCAAACTTATGCACAGGTTCCATGAGCGCCTACTCGAATCGCCAATGCGTAAGCAAAGGCTTGCTGAGATATTCGCGGACCTGCGTGACGAGTTTAATGAGGTGCCGGAGTTCGCGGCGTTTCAGAAGTTACTTGCGGATACCGCCGAAGACTTCGGACAGAACCTGCCGTATCGACTCGATGTTGACTTTAGCGCGTACGATCCGAGCAACTTCTTCCGATCGCTCCGGATCCATCCAAAACTCTCCGGTGAGGTGCGGAGTTTTGACGAGCTCGGCACCGGGCAGTCGCAGGTCCTCGCGCTCGCATTTGCGTATGCCTTCGCGAAGGCTTACGGCAAATCCGAGGGAACTATACTGGTTATCGACGAACCCGAGTCGAACCTTCACCCACTCGCCCAGCAATGGCTGGCCTCTCGTTTGAATGGGTTGAGCGCGCCCGGTCTTCAGGTAGTCGTCACCACTCACTCCCCGCACTTCGTGGACCTTACAAGGCCCGAGAATTTGGTCATGGTGAGCAAGGGTGACGACGGCGCAACCCGTGTGGTCCAGCGCTCACGTGTGGAACTACACGCTGCGCTGGTCGAACGCGGTGCTGACGCCGTGCGATCCACGCCTGACACGATCGGTCAGTTCTATGCTGCCGCCGCTACGTCTGAGATCGTGAGCGGCTTGTTTGCTCGCCGCTGCGTGCTCGTTGAAGGGCTGACGGAGGCGCTGGCACTTCCTGAGCTATTGCGGTCCCGCGGGCTTGACGTGCTGAGAGAGGGTATTGCAGTGGTCCCGGTCGAGGGCATAGGCAACATCGCGAAGTGGTACCGACTCTTTACCGCACTCGGCATTCCCTGCTTCTGCATTTTCGACTCTGATTCGGACAAGGGTGGGAGAGATGCGAACGATCTACTGGCCAAGCGTCACGACATCTCGGCTGCGCTCGGTCGCGAAGGGGACCCCGCCGCGCCGGCCGTAGAAAGCGGTGACCCGCTGTATGTCGGTGACGGGTACGCCGTTCTCAACCCCAACTTCGAGGGAGCCATGCGGGCGTTGTTCCCGGCCAAGTGGTCAGAACTTGACGAGTTGGCGGTTGCCTCGGTCGGCGTGTCAAAGCCCTTACGTGCTAGGTATACCGCGAAGCGGCTCCTTCCGGAGGACTACGCGGTGACCCCCGGCCTAAAGGTGGATGCGTTGGCGCGTGCAACTCGTGGTGGAGAACGCGGGGAGGCTACGCCCGACGATCCGCGGAGCGAACCCACATCACCCTGGCCACCCGCCGCTGACCCTTGGCCACCCGTCGCTGACCCTTGGCCACCCGTCGCTGACCCTTGGCCGCCTGTCGCTGACCCGCGGCCATCCACCGACCCGTGGGCGTCGGACGAGCCACCGTTCTAAGTGCCCAGTCCTTGTGCGTTACGAGGTCGAGGCTCGCAGTTCCAGCGGGTGATAGCGATGGGTTTCTGCTGGGTCCGACCCTGTTAACGCGGATGCGGTGGCTCACCATCGAGTCCTGACCTGCGACGATGGTGGGCCCCCCGGGGATCGAACCCGGAACCCGCGGATTAAAAGTCCGCTGCTCTGCCAGTTGAGCTAGAGGCCCGCGTGCCCGGCGTCCGGGCGGCGCGAGAAGAAAGCCTACCGGTCAGCTCCCGGATGCTGGTGCGGCCCTCCGAGCGGGGCACCATAGGGCCTGTGGCGACGCCTGTCATCCGCTGTCCCAGCCAGTGGGAGATATCGGGTTAAATGCGTCTCACGCTTGCGGTGAGTGGGAGGGCTTGGTTCGGTGGACGGGACCACGAGAACCAATGTGAGGAGCTCATCGTGCTCACCGTGACTGACAACGCTCGTACCGCCGTCCAGGACCTCGCTCAGCAGGCCGGAGTGCCGGTCGAGGGTGGTCTGCGTATCGCGCAGGCGGCCGACCAGCCGGGGAACTTCGAGCTCGCGCTGGTTCCGGCCCCGCAGCCCGACGACCAGGTCGTCGACGCCTCGGGTTCCACCAACGTGTTCGTCGAGGCGCAGGCAGCACCTGCTCTGGAGACGCTGACCCTGGACGCGGACCCGCGTGCCGAGGGTCCGGGATTCGTGCTCACGCCCACGGCGTGACCTTCCGGCGCCCGCCCGTCGGGCGTCGAACCGCGAAGGCCCCCGGAGCCGCCTGTCAGGTGGCGTTCCGGGGGCCTTCGTCGTGCGTAGGGGGCGTCAGGCGGTTCGGCGCGGCGCGCCGCTCAGAGCGCCACCCCGAGGATCCACGAGCCGCCCAGCACCAGGGCGCCGAGGGTCACGAGCAGGAAGAGCGTCACCCAGAGCAGGCCGCCCACGCCGGTCAACCGGGCGAGCATGTCGGCGTCGGAGGTCCGGGCCTGACCGCGCGAGCGCTGCACCTGGAGCTCGAACACCGGCCGCACCGCCCCGAGCAGCAGGAACCAGGTGACGGCGTAGGCCACGGCGCTCTGCACCTCGGGCGCCAGGAACCACGTGACGAACACGAGGGCCGTGCCGCTCACGAGGATCGACCAGAGGCCGAACCAGTTGCGGATCTGCAGGAGCAGCAGCGCGAGCAGCGCCACGAGCAGCCACAGCAGGCCCACGGCGTAGCCGAGCTTGAGCAGCCACGCCGCGCCGAGGCCGATGAGGCCGGGCCCCACGTAGCCGGCGAACGCCGTGATGACCATGCCCGGGCCGCGCGGCTTGCCGCGCGAGACCGTCAGGCCGGAGGTGTCGGAGTGCAGCCGGATGCCCTCGAGCTTGCGGCCGGTCAGGAGGGCGCCCAGGCCGTGCGACGCCTCGTGCGCGATGGTGATCACATGCCGTGCCAGGTGCCACAGGGGCCGGAAGAGCACGACGACCAGGGCGACCGCCGCCATGGCCAGGACCATGACGTTCGACGGCGGGTCGACCGGTGTGACCGCGTTCGTCCAGATGGTGCCGATCACGTCGCCGATGGCGGCGAACGGCCCGGCGGAGCTGGTCGTTGCGGAATTCATGCGCCACATAGAACCACACCGGACGTGACGTGCGCCGCAGTCACCGGGCGGCGAACGTGCGAGAATGATCGGTCGTGGGCGGCAATGGCCGCCTGACGTCGTGGCCCCGGCCCGGGTGGACAACCCGCCCGCCGGTGTGAGCACGGCGGACCACCGGCGCGACATGCGCCGCCACCGAGCCCGAGAGGCCCATCCTTGACTACCTTTGCCGACCTCGGTCTGCCCGCGCCCGTAGTGCGCGTTCTGACGGACCGCGGCATCACCTCGCCGTTCCCCATCCAGACGGCGTCCCTGCCGGACTCCCTCGCCGGGCGCGACGTGCTCGGCCGCGGCCGCACCGGCTCCGGCAAGACCCTCGCGTTCGCGCTGCCCGTCGTGACGCGCCTCGCCGCGAGCCAGGCCCGCCGCGCGGCCGGCCGGCCGCGCGCGCTGATCCTGGCCCCGACGCGTGAGCTCGCGAACCAGATCGACGACTCGATCGCGCCCCTGGCGCAGGCCCTCGGTCTGAAGACCACCACGATCTTCGGCGGCGTGGCGCAGTCGCGCCAGGTCACCGCGCTGAACGCCGGCGTCGACATCGTCATCGCCTGCCCCGGCCGCCTCGAGGACCTGCTGGGCCAGCGGCACCTCACGCTCGACGACGTCGAGATCACCGTGCTCGACGAGGCCGACCACATGGCCGACCTCGGCTTCCTGCCCGGCGTGAAGCGCATCCTCGACAGGACCGGCGCGCGCACCCAGCGCCTGCTGTTCTCGGCCACGCTCGACAACGGTGTGGACGTGCTGGTCAAGCGCTACCTGCACCAGCCGGTCACCCACTCCGTGGACGACGCCGCCGCGCCGCCGCCGCAGATGACGCACCACATCCTCGCCGTCGCCGACAAGGACGCGAAGAAGAACGTGGTGCAGCAGCTCGCGCAGGGCACCGGCCGCCGCGTGCTGTTCACGCGCACCAAGCACCAGGCCAAGAAGCTCGCCAAGCAGCTCACCGCCGCGGGCGTGCCCGCCGTCGACCTGCACGGCAACCTCGGCCAGGGCGCGCGCGAGCGCAACCTCGCCGCGTTCTCGTCGGGCGAGGTCAAGGTGCTGGTCGCCACCGACATCGCCGCGCGTGGCATCCACGTCGACGACGTCGAGCTCGTGGTGCACGTGGACCCGCCGGCCGAGCACAAGGCGTACCTGCACCGCTCCGGGCGGACGGCGCGCGCGGGCTCCGGCGGCGACGTCGTGACCCTCATGCTCCCCGAGGAGCGCGGCGACGTGCGTGACCTGACCCGCAAGGCGAAGATCACCGCCCGCCCGCAGGACGTCGCCCCCGGCGACGCCACGGTGACCAGCCTGGTCGGCGAGGTCGCCCCCTACGTGGAGTACGTGCCGCCGGCCCCGCAGCAGCCGGCCCGCCAGGGTCAGCCCAAGCGCCAGGGCGGCCGTGGCCGGTCCGGCCAGGGCGCGGCCCAGGGCGGACGTCAGGGCTCCGGCCAGGGCGGCGCACAGGGCGGCGGCCGCCAGAGCCAGTCGCGTGGTCAGGGCACCGGCGGCTCCGGTCAGGCGACCGGGCAGCGCGGCGGCGGGCGTCCGGCGTCGGGTGGCGGCCGTACCGCCGCCGACCACTTCCCGCGGCCGGACGGCGCCGCTCCGCGTCGTCGTCGGCGGGGCGGCCGCGGCCGCGGCGCGGGCAACCAGAACGCGTCCGCCGCGAACTGACGCACGTACGAGTCAGACCCACAGGTCACGCGAGTGACCTGTGGGTCTGACCTGTCTCGGGGAACACTCGCGAACGGCGCGAGGTTGACATGGCTGGAGGTGTCGAGATGACCTACAAGGTGTCCAAGTCCGACCAGGAGTGGCGCGAGCAGCTGTCGTCCCAGGAGTACGCGGTGCTGCGCCAGGCGGGCACGGAGCGTGCGTGGACGGGCGAGCTGCTCGACGAGAAGCGCACCGGTGTCTACCGGTGTCGCGCGTGCGACGCCGAGCTGTTCCGGTCGGAGACCAAGTTCGACTCCCACTGCGGGTGGCCGTCGTTCTACAGCCCGCTCGCCGGCGAGTCCGTCGAGCTGATCGAGGACCGCTCCCTGGGCATGGTGCGCACCGAGGTGCGCTGCGCGAACTGCGGCTCCCACCTGGGGCACGTGTTCGACGACGCGCCTCAGACCCCGACGGGCGACCGGTTCTGCATGAACTCGGTGAGCCTCACGTTCGAGGAGAGCTGACGGCGGGCGTGCCGCGTCAGCGCACGCTCTGCTTCCACGCCACGATGTCCGCCGAATAACGGTTGAGCAGCCTGGCGAGCTGGGCGACGTCCTCCGTCTCCCAGGTCGCCAGGGCGCCCTCCAGCATGGCGACCCGGCTGGTCCGCGCCTGCTCGAAGCGGTCGACGCCGTCGGGCGTCAGGGTGATGCGCTGACCCCGGCTGTCGTCGGGGTCGACGGTGCGTTCCACCAGGCCGAGCTCGACGAGGCGGCTGAGCTGTCGCGACACGGTGGCGCGCCCGACGCCGAAGAAGGTCGCGAGGTCGGACCCCCGGGCCCCGGGCCGTTCGGCGATGTGCGCCAGCAGGGGGTAGGCGCTCGCGTCGAGCTCGGGATGGACGCGCTGGGCGATCGACGCGCCGTTGGACTGCGCGCGGCGGATCACCAGGCGCACCTCGCGCTCCAGGCCCTCGAACGGTCCGGGAGGGGTCGCGCGCTCGTCGGCGGTGTCGCCGCCGGCACCCTTGCCGGCGGCGACACCCTGCGCCGTGTCCTTGCTGGACCTGCCTGTACTCGAGAGCATGCGCCCATGATGACGCGTCAAGCGCCTGGATCACAGCCCGCGGGCACGAAATCCCCCGCTTGCCAGCCTTAGACCTCGGACGCTTCGAGGTCCTGGAGCTGGTCGATGCCCGACCGGTGACCCAGCGGCACCTCCTTGATGAGGGAGACGCAGACCAGGGCGACCAGCGCGAGCGGTACGGCGGCGAGGAAGATGTCCGCGATGCCGTTCGCGTAGGCCTTCTCGACGACCTCGACCAGGAGGGCCGGGAGTGTCGAGAGATCGGGCAGCGTGCCGCCCCCGGAGGACAGCGCCGAGGGGTCGATCCCCTGCTTGACGAGCTCCGGGGCGATCTCCGTGACGCCGGACTTCAGGTTCTCCTTGACGCTGTGCCCCAGGATCGCGCCGAGCGCGGAGACGCCGATGGCGCCACCGAGCGAGCGGAAGAACGTCACGGTGGACGTACCCGAGCCCGAGTCCTTGATGTGCAGGGTGTTCTGCGTGGCCAGCACCATGTTCTGCATGAGCATGCCGACGCCCGCGCCGAGCACGAACAGGTAGATCGACACCAGCACGAACGAGGTGTGGTAGTCGAGCGTCGACAGGAGCAGCAGGCCGCCCGTGAGCAGCACGCCGCCGACGACCATGAACGGCTTGTACCGGCCGGTCTTGGAGATGAGCTGCCCGCTGATCGTGGACGACAGGAACAGGCCGACCACCATCGGGATGGTGTAGAGGCCGGACTCCGTGGGCGTCTTGCCGCGGGAGAGCTGCATGTACTGGCTCAGGAACACCGAGGAGCCGAACATCGCGACGCCGACGGCGACCGAGCCGATGACGGCCAGGACGAGCGTGCGGTTCTTGAACAGGTACATGGGGATGAGCGGGTTCTTGACCCGCAGCTCGACGAGCACCGCGATCGCCAGGATCACCAGGGAGCCGCCGACCATCGCGAACGTCTGCCACGACATCCAGTCGAACTCGCTGCCCGCGAAGGTGATCCACAGCAGCAGGGTGGCGATGCCGACCGAGATCAGCGTGGCGCCGATGACGTCGATGCGCGCCGAGCCCTTTGGCCGCTTGGGCAGCTTCAGGGTCATCTGCAGCACGATGATCGAGGCGATCGCGAACGGCAGGCCCACGAAGAAGTTCCAGCGCCAGCTGATGGCGTCGGTGAGGAAGCCGCCGAGGATCGGGCCGCCGACCATGCCGATACCCATGATCGAGCCCATGAGGCCCATGTACCGGCCGCGCTGGCGCGGGCTGATGATGTCGGCGATGAGCACGGCGGCCAGGGACTGCAGGCCGCCCGCGCCGATGCCCTGGAAGGCACGGAACGTGATGAGCTGGCCGACGTCCTGCGAGAAGCCCGCGGCGGCCGCCGACAGCACCGAGATGACCAGTGCGATCTGGATGAGGGTCTTGCGGTTGGTGAGGTCGGCGAGCTTGCCCCAGATCGGGGTCGAGATCGTCGAGGTCAGCAGGGTCGCCGTCACGACCCAGGTGAAGGCCGACTGGCCGCCCTCGAGGTCGGTGATGATCTTCGGCAGCGACGACGAGACGACGGACATCGCGAGGACCGACACGAACATGCCGAGGAGGATCCCGGACAGCGCCCGGAGAACCTCGGTGTGCGTCATGGCGGGTGGTTCGCCCTGCAGGTGGTCGGGCTCGACCACCGTGGACGTGGTGTTGGGGCTGGTCATGCACACTCCTGCTGGTTCTGGGGGGTCTTCCGGTGCGTGATGTCCGCACTGATGGTGTCGACGAGGCGGTCCAGAGTGCGGGTCGCCTCGGCGAGGTCTTCGGGCGACCAGGCGGCGAACGCCTGGTCGATGAGGATGGAGTACTGCTTGGTGGCCTCCGCCGCGAGGGCGCGGCCCGACTCCGTCAGCTCGACGGTGCGGACCCGGCGGTCCTCGTCGTCGACGGTGCGGACGACGTACCCGGCGTCGGCCAGCGTGCTCACCTGGCGGCTCGCCACGGAGAGGTCGACGCGCTGGCGCGCAGCGATGTCGGAGAGGGAGGCCGGGCCGCACTTGGCGAGCAGGTGCAGCACGGCGACGCCGGCCCTGGGCCAGTCGAGCTCGTGGGCGATACGTGCCGCCGCCTCCCGCTGGGCGCGGGAAAGACTCTGGAGCGCGGTGATCAGGGCGACGGCGGGGGCTTCGGTGCCGGACGGCGTCCGGCTGCTGTGGGAAGTCATGATGCCTCGCGTTTGATTGCTTAGAGCAACTATATCGCGATGGTTGCCGAATGCAAGGGTCTTGCCGGCGTCGGTCCGGGTGACGGGGTGTGACCTGCGCGACACGTCATCCGGCCGCGTTGTTCGGCCGCGTGGTCCGGCCGCGCAAGAGCGGACGGCGCCGCTCCCCGGTGGGGGAGCGGCGCCGTCCGGTGAGGGTTCGGCGGCGTCAGGCGCCGGCGCGGGACTCGTCGCCCATGTCCTCGAGCTCCACGCCCTTGGTCTCGGGCACCTTGGTGAACACGAAGAAGAAGCTCAGCGCCGCGAAGGCCGCGTACATCAGGTACGGCACGCTGGCGCCGAAGGCGGACAGCAGCGGCGGGAACGTCAGGGTGATCGCGAAGTTGGCGATCCACTGCATGGCCGCCGCGACGCCGAGGGCCGCCGCGCGGATGCGGTTGGGGAACATCTCGCCGAGCAGCACCCAGACGAGCGGGCCCCACGAGGCGCCGAAGAAGACGACGAACGCGTTGGCGCAGATCAGGGCGATGATGCCCCACGGGCCGCTCAGCGAGATGTCCTCGCCCGAACCGGTCGCCTGGGTGAACGCGAGGGCCATGAGGCCGAGCGACACGGTCATGCCCGCCGAGCCGATGAGCAGCAGCGGGCGGCGGCCCACCTTGTCGATCAGCGCGATGGCGATGAACGTGACCGCGACGTTGGTGATCGAGGTGATGGTGGAGACCAGGAACGCCTGGCTCTCGTCGAACCCGACGGCCTGCCACAGCGTGCTCGAGTAGTAGAAGATCACGTTGATGCCGACGAACTGCTGGAACACCGACAGCAGGATGCCCACCCAGACGATCGGCTTGAGGCCCAGCGCGCTGCCCCGCAGCGAGCCCTCGGAGGCGTTGGCCTCGTCGATCACGATGCTGCGGTGGATCTGGTCGAGGCGGTCGTCGACGTCCTCGTCCGGGCCGAGCACGCTCGCCAGGACGGCGCGGGCCTCGGCGTCGCGTCCCTTGGCGGCGAGGTAGCGGGGCGACTCGGGGATGCGCAGGGCCAGGATGCCGTAGACCGCGGCCGGGATGACGGCGACGAGGAACATCCAGCGCCAGGCCTCCCAGCCGAACCAGAGGACGTTGGCGGCGCCGCCGGCGGACTCGGCGAGGATCTGGTCGGAGAGCAGGGCCGCGAAGATGCCGACGGTGATCGCGAGCTGCTGCAGCGAGCCGAGGCGGCCGCGCATCGCGGCGGGCGCGATCTCCGCGATGTACGCGGGTGCGATCACGGACGCGATGCCGATGCCGACGCCGGCCATGAACCGCCAGACGGCGAGGTCCCACGCGGAGAACGCGATGGCCGACAGGATCGAGGACACGAAGAACAGCACGGCGCCGAGCACCATGACGTTGGTGCGGCCCCAGCGGTCGGCCAGGCGGCCGCCGGCCCAGGCGCCGAGCGCGCAGCCGAGCAGCGCGACGGCGACCACGAGCCCGGTGATGGTGGGGTTGAGCGAGAACTGACCCTGGATGGCGTCGACGGCCCCGTTGATCACGGAGCTGTCGAAGCCGAACAGGAAGCCGCCCACCGCGGCGGCGAACGCGAGGGCCGTCGCCTTCCGGTGGGCCGATTGCGCGGAGGCGTTCGGGACCGTGTGACCAGTGCTCATGCTGCGATGCTAAGTCGCCCCCCGGGGCAGTCGCGCGGCGAGCGGTCCGCCGGGTGCCCGGGGCGTCGTCCGCGGACCGCCCCGGAGGGCGCCGGCCTCAGGCGGGCCTCAGGTGAGGAAGGGCCAGAGCGCCCAGGTCGCCAGCGCTGCCACGAGGGCCGCCGCGGGGATGGTCAGCACCCACGCGATCGCGATGTTCTTGGCCACGCCCCAGCGGACGGCGGAGAGCCGGCGCGTGGCGCCCACGCCCATGATCGCCGAGGTGATCGTGTGCGTCGTGGAGACCGGGGCGTGCAGCACGAACGCGTTGACGTACAGCACGAGGGCCGAGACCGACTCGGCCACGAAGCCGCGGGCCGGGTCCAGCTCGATGATCTTGCGGCCCAGCGTGCGCATGATGCGCCAGCCGCCCGAGTAGGTGCCCGCCGAGATGGCGGCGGCCGCGGAGAGCTTGACCCAGAGCGGGATGCCCGTGTCCGGGTTGGCCCAGCCCACGGTCAGCAGCGCCAGGTAGATGACGCCCATGGTCTTCTGCGCGTCCTGCAGGCCGTGGCCCAGCGCCATCGCGGCCGCCGAGGCGGTCTGCGCGATCCGGAAGCGCCGGTGGGTCTTGGCCGGGGCCGCGCTCTTGAAGATCCACAGCACCGCGATCATCCCGGCGAACGCCAGACCGAAGCCCACCAGGGGCGAGATGATCATCGGCAGCACGACCTTGTCCACGATCGCGGACCAGTAGACGGCCATGCCGCCCGCCAGCCCGGCCCCGACGAGCCCGCCGATGAGGGCGTGCGTGGACGACGACGGCAGCCCGAACCACCAGGTGATCAGGTTCCACGTGATGGCGCCGAGCAGCGCGCACAGCACCACGGCGAGCTCGGAGTGGGTGCTGGCACCCGTGAGGTCCACGATCGAGGTGGCGATGGTCTCCGCGACCTCGGTGCCCAGCAGGGCGCCCGCGAAGTTCATGGTCGCCGCCATGAGGAGGGCGACGCGGGGCGTCAGCGCCCGGGTCGACACCGACGTCGCGATCGCGTTGGCGGCGTCGTGGAAGCCGTTCGTGTAGTCGAAGCTCAGGGCGAGCGCCACCACGAGGACGACGAGGGCGACCTCCAACTCAGGACTCCTTGAGGGCGATGGTCTCGACCATGTTCGCCACCTTCTCGAAGCTGTCCGCGGCGTTCTCGAGGACCTCCACGATCTCCTTCAGCTTCATGAGCTGGACCGGGTCGCCGGCGAGGTCGTCGAAGAGCTGGGCGATGAGCTTGCGGTGCAGCTTGTCCGCCTGGTTCTCCAGGCGGTTCACCTCGACCCAGTAGTCCGCGAGCTTGTCCATCGAGCGCAGCCGCGGCATGGCCTCGGCCGTCAGCTCGGCGCACCGCTGCAGCACCTGGACCTGGTCCGAGACGCGGTCCGGCAGGCCCTCGACCTTGTACAGGACGATCAGGTCGGCGGCCTCGTCCATCTCGTCCATGCAGTCGTCCAGCGCCGAGGCCAGGCTCGAGATGTCCTCGCGGTCGAACGGCGTGACGAAGGTCTGGTTGAGGCGCCGCATGATCGAGTGCGTGGCGTCGTCGGCGAGGTGCTCGACGTCGTGCATCTCCTCGGCCAGCTTCTCGCGGCCGGCCTTGTCGGCACCGAGCAGCTCCGCCAACAGGGACGAACCCCTCACGAGGTGCTGGGCCAGTGCGGCGAGAAGGTCGAAGTACGTGGTGTCGCGCGGAGTAAGGCGCACGAGGGCTCCCGTTCTGAGGGCTCTGGAACAGAGATCAGCGTAGGGCTGTTGCCGACTATCGCCAATTTGCAAGGTCATGCTTTGGCAACTCGTGACACACGGCACAGGCCGGGGAGCAGCACATTCCGGGCGGCCTCAAGGGCCGGCAGGAGGGGAGGTAGAGCGACGCCGAACCGGGAGCGCCTCTCGGCGCGGGGCCGCTCGTAGCGGCTTGAGGTGGAGCCCGGGGCTACCGCAGCCCGGCGTCGCCTGCACCATATTAGTCGCGCGTGCGGATCTGCCAAGGGGGTCGGACATCACAGGGCACGCGCGCGCGGAGGGCTTGACAGGTTTCCGGCCTACTCCAGGGACCCGGCGCGCCACAGGTCAGCGGCGCGTTCCAGCTCCTCCGCGGTGCGCAGCAGGGAGCTCGCACCCCGGGTCATGCGGGTGGCGCCGGTGGGGTCGGCGATCTCCCGGGAGTCCGCGTCGAAGGCTGCCCCGGTCGACAGGATCCGGCAGAAGGCGCCGGCCCGTTCGAGGGCGACGGCGAGGTCCCCGGTGAACACGCCGGAGAGCACGGCGTCGGCCAGTACCTGCAGGTCACCGGGTTCCGGCGGGCTCGGCACGCCCGCCACGGCCTCCTGGACGGGGGCGGCTTCCACACCGAGTCGATACCTGAGCATGACGGTGGGCATGTCCCGGCGCACCCACTCACGCAGCACGTAGAGGCGCCACAGGGCGCCAGGGAGGGAGACGGCGGAGGCATCGGCCCACAGGCCCGCCACGGTGTCCAGGCCCTCGTTCTCGACGAGGTGGACGAGCCGCTCCACCACCTTCGGGTCCTCGGTGGTGCGTGCGCGGTCCACGAGGGCCCGGGCGGTCGCGTGCGCGATCTCGTCGCGCAGGGCAGGGTCCACCTCGCCGGGAAGCGCGTCGGCGTCCCGGGGGTCCAGCATGGCCGGCCGTCTCGGCGGTCGTTGGTCGCTGCTCATGGTGACCGATAGTGCGCCGAAATGGAACGTGTGTCCACCACGATGGTGGCCGAGCGGGTCACCAGACCTGCGGACTTATCTTCTCGGTAGCCACGACGCGCGGTCCGGCGGGCGTCTCGGCGATGTGCGCCACGAGGGCCTCGCCGGGCTCGAGGAACGGGTCCACCGTGGGCAGGCCGGCCGCCACCGTGCCGGTCGCGTGCTGGGCCAGGACGTCCAGCACCGTGGGCAGCACGGGGCGGTGGGTGCAGATCACGGACGACTCCGTGGTCTCCTCGAGCAGCTCGCCGACGGTCGCGGCCACGCGCGACGGCGAGCGCTCGTGCTGCGCCTCGGTGAGGTACTCGCTGTAGCTCGGCCGCACGCCGGACGCCCGCACGTACGGGTCGATCGTGGTGGCGCAGCGCTCCCACCGGGAGCTGATCACGTGCTCGACGCCGTACGCGGCCAGCACCGGCACGAGCGCGGCGGCCTGCCCGTGCCCGAACGGCGTGAGCGGGCGGTCGCGCTCCCCGCCGTGCCAGGACGTCCGGGACACCGCGCGACCGTGCCGGGCGATCACGAGCGTGCGGGTGTCCAGCAAGCCCTCGGCCTCGGCCGCCAGCAGGGCGTCCAGCGGCCTGCGGTCCGAGACCCGGGTGAGCCGGACGGCGGCGTCGTCCGCGTCCAGCCACTCCGTCGTGTCGACCTCCTCGCGGTCCACCGGGGCCACCGGCGCGCGCGCCGCGAGCCCGGCGGTGTCCCGGCCCCGGCGCGCGCGGCGCGACGCCCAGTAGTGCACGCGCTTCACGCGGCCCTCGGGCGTGAGGTACTGCAGGCCGGGCAGGGGGCGGCCGAGCACGATCTGCCTGCCCGTCTCCTCACCGACCTCGCGGATCGCGGCGTTCTGGAACGTCTCCCCGTTCTCCAGCTTGCCCTTGGGCCACGACCAGTCGTCGTACCGGGGCCGGTGCACCACCTGCACCTGCACCTTGCCGGCCCGGCGGCGCCAGACGATCCCGCCGGCGGTCATCACGACAGGGGTGTGCGCCCCCGCCGGGGGCGAGGTCGCCGTCGTCGGCTCGGTGCCCACCACCGACCTCCGCCCCGTCACCGGACAGGCTCGAGCCGACGCCGCTGCCGCTGGATCAGGACCGCCTGCAGGTCGCGGAGGCCGTTGCCCTCCGAGCCCGAGGAGGGACGTTCCCAGGTGCCGTCCGGCAGGAGGTGCCAGGACGCCGTCGTGTCCGCCATCGACTCGTCCAGCAGCCCCAGGAGCTCGCCGACGTGGGTCGGGTCGGAGATCCGGATGAGCGTCTCGACGCGGCGGTCGAGGTTGCGGTGCATCAGATCGGCCGACCCGATGAACACCTCGGGACCGGACTCGGGCCCCTCCGCGATGGCGGGGCCCACCGAGTTGGCGAACGCGAAGATGCGCGAGTGCTCCAGGAACCGGCCCAGGATGGACCGCACCCGGATGTTCTCGCTCAGCCCCGGCACGCCCACGCGGACGGCGCAGATGCCGCGCACCACCAGGTCGATCTTCACACCGGCCTGGGAGGCGCGGTACAGAGCGTCGATCACGGTCTCGTCGACCACCGAGTTGATCTTCATCTTGACCCACGCCTCGTGGCCCGCACGGGCGGCGGCCGCCTCGCGCTCGATGCGCTCGACCAGGCCCGAGCGCACGGCGCGGGGCGCCACGAGCAGGCGGTGGAACGTCGACTTCGGGGCGTACCCCGAGAGCTGGTTGAACAGGCGCGTCAGGTCCTGGCCCACGTCGGGGTCGCAGGTCAGCAGGCCGTGGTCCGTGTACAGGCGCGCCGTCTTGGGGTGGTAGTTGCCCGTGCCGACGTGGCAGTACCGCAGCAGGGAGCCGTCCGGCTCCTGGCGCACCACGAGGGAGAGCTTGCAGTGCGTCTTGAGGCCCACGATCCCGTACACGACGTGCACGCCCGCCTCCTCGAGCTTGCGCGCCCAGGAGATGTTGGCCTCCTCGTCGAACCGCGCCTTGATCTCGACCAGGGCGAGGACCTGCTTGCCGGCCTCGGCGGCGTCGATCAGCGCGTCCACGATGGGCGAGTCGCCGGAGGTCCGGTACAGGGTCTGCTTGATCGCCAGCACGTTCGGGTCGGCCGCGGCCTGCTCCAGGAACGTCTGCACGCTCGTGGAGAAGCTGTCGTACGGGTGGTGCAGCAGGATGTCCCGGCGGCGGATCGCGGCGAACACGTCCGTCGGCTTGGAGCTCTCCACCTCCGCGAGGTGCCGGTGCGTCGACGGCACGAACGGCGGGTAGTGCAGCGAGGTCAGGTCGAGGTCAGCGATGAGGTTGAGGCCCGTGAGGTCCAGCAGCGCGGGCAGCTCGTAGACCTCCTCCTCCTTGACGCCCAGCTCGCGGACGATCAGGTCCCGGATGCGGGGGCTGATGTCCTTCTGGATCTCCAGCCGCACCGGCGGGCCGAAGCGGCGGCGCAGGAGCTCCTTCTCCATCGCCTGGAGCAGGTTCTCGGCGTCGTCCTCCTCGACGTCCACGTCCTCGTTGCGGGTCACGCGGAACGTGTGGCTGTCCCGCACCTCCATCCCGGGGAACAGGTAGTCGAGGTGCTGGGCGATGACCTCCTCCAGCGGCACGAACGAGAGCGGCCCGCGCTGCGGGTCGGCCTTCTTGGTGCCGGGGCGGCGCGGCTTGCCCGACGCGTCGACCGCGATGAAGCGCGGCAGCAGCGGCGGCACCTTGACGCGCGCGAAGTGCTCCTTGCCCGTGGCCGGGTTCGCCACCACGACGGCGAGGTTGAGCGAGAGGCCCGAGATGTAGGGGAACGGGTGCGCCGGGTCCACGGCCAGCGGCGTGAGCACCGGGAAGATCTGCTTGCGGAAGAACTTGTGCAGCCGCTCCTGCTCCTTGGTGTCCAGCTCCTCCCAGTGCACCAGCGTGATGCCCTCGGCGGCCAGCGCCGGCTGCACCTCGTCCTCGAACACGCGCGCGTGCCGGGTCATCAGGCTGTGCGCGCCCTCGGAGATCGCCGACAGCGCCTGGCGCGGGCTGAGGCCCGAGGCGCTGGTGACCGCGATGCCCGTCGCGATGCGGCGCTGCAGGCCGGCGACCCGCACCATGAAGAACTCGTCCAGGTTGGACGCGAAGATCGCGAGGAAGCGCACGCGCTCCAGCAGCGGGATGCGCGGGTCCTCCGCGAGCTCCAGCACCCGCTGGTTGAACGCGAGCCAGCTCAGCTCGCGGTCGGCGAACCGGTCCACCGGCAGCGGCTCGCCCAGCAGCGGGTCCAGCACGCTGGTGCCGCCCGGGCTCTCGGCGATGTGCTCAGCGATGTGCGCGGCCAGGCTGGGGTCCAGGGAGTGCGGCGCCAGGATGTCCTCCGCCGGGGTCTCACCCGACGGGGCCGCCGGCTTGGACAGGGCCTGCCGGGGCGCGGACGCCTTCGACTGAGCCTGCGCCGCCTTGGGCTGCGCCTCCTTGGCCACGGCCGCCTTCGCCGGGGCCTGCTTGACCGGGGCTTCCTTGGCCGGTGCTTCCTTGGCCGGTGCCGTCTTCACGGACCCGGCGGCGGGGAGGCCGTCGGTCGGCGCGTCCGCCTTCGCGGGGCCGTCGCCGGCCGAGCCGTTTGTGGGCTCAGGGCTCGCCGGACGGGGGGTCTGCTTCATGAATCGGCCATTCTTGTCCCGGGTCCTGGTGGAGGCGTTCCCAGCGCTGTCCTTCATGTGGTTCATGGTGTCACCGTTCGGTACACAGTGGGTGACGCTCCCGGAGAGCGTCCGTCACGGGCGGGCATACTGCACGTGTACAGCTGCCCGCGTGAAGCCCGCCCGCTCGTACGTGGCCAGCGCGGGCGTGTTGTCGCCCTCCACGTACAGCACGGCGCGCGTGGCCCCGGCCCGTGCGAGATGGTCCAGCCCGACGTCCGTCAGCAGCCGGCCGAATCCCTCGCCCTGGTGGTCCGGGTCGACACCCAGCGCGTAGATCTCGCCGTCGCGGGCGTCGTCCGGCTGGCCCGGCTCCGTCTTCGTCCACTGGAACGCGACCGGGTCGGGCTCGGCCCCTGCCTCCGCCGTGGCGTCGGGGAGCAGGAGGAAGAAGCCCTCCGGGTCGAACCACGGCTCGCCCTGGCGGGCGCGCAGGTCGTCGAGCGACATGCGGCCCTGCTCCGGGTGCGTGGCGAAGGCGCGCGCGTTGACCCTGAGCCAGGCGGCGTCGTCGGCCCCGGGGCGGAAGGTGCGCACGTGGTAGCCGGCGGGGGCCTCGGGAGCCCCCTCCGCCGCCGGGAGCGGGCGGGCCAGGAAGAGGAGCTCACGCACGGGCCGCAGGCCCGAGGCGGCCGCGAAGCCGCGGGCCGACTCCAGGTCGCCGTGCGCCCAGACCCGGAGCTGCTTGCCCTGCTGGCCCGGCTCGCCGGACCGGGACGGGAGCGTGGCGTCACGCTCCGCGGTCCGCAGCAGTACCCGGCCGCGACCGTTCCGGCGGTGGTCGGGATGCACCACCAGCTCGGCGCTCGCGGTCTCGCCGGAGCGGTCGATCTGCACGTAGCCGACGGTGCTGCCCGCCGTGTCGTGCGCGACGACGTGCGTGAGCCACTCCGCGTCGGTGCCGAGGTTGAGCAGGGGCTGCTCGGACAGCGGTGCGACGCCGTCGTGCGCCTCCGCGGCCTTGGCCAGGTCCCGGACGGCCTGCTGGGCGTCGGCGTCGAGCGGGCCGATCTCGATGGGGGCGGCGATTCGCATGACTCATCTTCTCCCGTCGGTCGAGCTTGTCGAGTAGCGGGGGGCCCCCCACCCCGCCCGCCCCCGGGCCCGGCGGCCCCGGCCACACGGCGGGACAGCCCGGCGGGCGCCCCCCCCCCGCACCCC